>NZ_CACWEU010000076.1:0-19816 GCF_902760015.1 Candidatus Ruminimicrobium bovinum | reverse complement strand
CATGCCATATGTTATATTTTTTATTTGCATTGCAACACCTTTTTTTAACTTCTTAAATGTCGCATATGTGTTTTAACTTTTCCAAAAATTTTACAAAATTTAAATGTTTTATAAACCAATAATACCGTAATTTCGTAATTTGATAAAACACAAAATGTTTTTTCTTTGCATTTTAAGATTATATTTTTATAGAATATATATATTCATGGTAACTTTAAAGAATTTAATAAAAGTATTATTCAGCCGTTCATATATTTATTTTTATATATCTCAGTTTTTAGGAACATTTAACGATAATTTTTTTAGAATTGCATTAATAATTTTTTTGATATTTACACCGTTATCGTTATCTCTTAATACAAGATATATAATAGCTTCTTTTTTAATTGCTTTATTTATGTTGCCTTCCTTATTATTTTCTGCAGTTGCCGGTGAAATTGCCGACAAATATGAAAAAGATTACCTTATAAGAAGAATAAAGTTTTTGCAGTTAATTGTGGCACTTATTGCCGTTATAGGATTTACTGTAAGTAATATTTGGATTTTACTTATATGTATTTTTTTGATGGGAACATTATCGGCATTACTTGGACCGATTAAATTCAGTATTTTACCGGAAATATTGGAAAAGGATAAATTGATAGCAGGAAACAGTCTTATTCAAATAGGAACTTATGCCGCAATGTTTTTGGGAATATTATTCGGTTCTTTTACTTATTTTGTCGATACAAAAATTCTTTTTATCGTATTTATTTCCGTTGCTGCAACAGGTTTTTTAGCTTCATTATTTATTCCTAAATTAAAAGAGTCAAAACAAACATTTCAAATTTCTTTAAATTTTATTAAAACAACTTTTAACAATATAAAATATTTTAAATATTCCCATGATATTTATTTATGTATCTTGGGTATATCTTGGTTTTGGTTTATAGCGGTTGTTTTAGTTTCGCAAATACCTAATTTTGCACTTGTAGTTTTACAAAATCAACGAAGTTCATATATGTTTTTAATAATACTGTTTGCATGCGGAATTTGTTTAGGTTCATTGTTATCATATTTTTTATTGAAAAAAGAAATTTCACTGAAACATATTCCGATTTCCGTTTTGTTAATGACTATTTTTATGTTGGATTTATCTTTTGTTGCAAAAGATTTGGATTTGTTACTTTTGACGGATGTTTCCATCAGAAAATTTATCTTTACTTTTCCCGGAATAAGAGTAATAATTGATTTACTTGCATTTTCGGTTTTTGCCGGACTTTATATAGTTCCGATTATGACATTGTTACAGGTTTTGGCAAGCAGAAAAATAAGGGCAAGAGTAATTGCCGCAAACAATATAGTAAATATTTTGTTTATGATTGCAGGTTCGGCGGTATGTTTGATATTTATAAAAATAAATTTGGCTGTCCCCGTTATTTTAACAATAATTGCATTATTTAATTTTGTAGCGGCTGTTTATATATGCAGTTTGTTGCCGGCGCATTTATTAAGATTAATTATAGGCAGAGTATTAAACATTTTTTATTCAATAGAAGTTGTGGGAAAACAGCATTTTGATAATTGTAAAGCCGGAACTTTAATAATTGCAAACCATACATCTTTTTTGGACGGAATAATTTTATCGGTTGTATTCGGGGAAAAAGTATCTTTTGCAATAAACAGTGATGTTACTAAAAAATGGTGGGTTCAACCTTTTTTAAAAACAATAAAATATTTCCCTATGGACAATTCAAATGTAATGGTTGTTAAATCAATAGTAGATGAATTGAAAAAAGGCGGAATTGTTGCAATTTTTCCGGAGGGAAGAATTACAACTACCGGCGGGCTTATGAAAGTTTATCCAGGTCCTGCCGTTGTTGCCGATAAAAGTAATGCCGATATTTTACCTATATGCATAGAAGGTATTCAGTATTCGGATTTTTCTTATTTCGGAACAAAAACGAAAAGTAAAAGACAAAGAAAAATCAAACTTACCGTCCTTCCCGCAAGGAAATTGGATGTTGCAAAATCGGCATCCGAAAACAGAAGAAGAAATATTGCAATGACAAAACTTTATGATATTATGTGCGAAATGAAATTTGCAAGTAATTTTTCAAATAAAACGCTTTTTTGTTCTTTGATACAGAATATTTCACTGGTAGGCAGAAGTAAAGAAATTTTAGATGATATAAAAAGACAGTCGGTATCAATGGGCGGTTTATTATGCGATGTTTTTTCTTTTGCAAATAAAATAAAAAAACAAACATCCGCCGGAGAATATATCGGTGTTATGTTGGCAAATACAAAAACCACAGTAGAAATATTTTTTGCTTTATCGTCAACAGGCAGAATTCCCGCAATGATAAATTATACCGATAATACGGAAAATATTTTAAATTGTATTGAAAACGCCGGAATAAAAACGGTATATACTTCAAAAGATTTTATAAGAGAATTTAAGCCCAATAATATAATAGAAAAACTGATAGAACGTAATATAAAGATTATTTATGAGGAAGATTTAAAAGAAAGTATAAATGTTTTCAATAAGATATTTTCATGGTTAATGTCTTATTTTCCGAATTATTATTATAAGCAAATATGTCCTGATTTTAATAACGAAAGCCCTGCCGTTATTATGTTTACGGGCTCTTCCGGAGGAAAATCAAAAACCGTAGTTTTGACACATAAGAATATTCAAGCTTCCGTTGCACAAATTTCAAGCGTTATGGATTTCGGTATAGCCGACAGGTTTTTTAATTCAATGCCGATATTTTCATCTTTGGGTTTTATTGCCGGTATTTTATTACCGTTACTCAGAGGAATAAAGGTTTTTGTTTATCATTCACCGCTGCATTACAAAATGGTTTCGGAACTTGTTTATGATACAAGTTCAACGGTTCTTTTAGGAACGGATACTTTTCTTAGCGGTTATGCACAAAATGCACATCCTTACGATTTCTATTCCATAAGATATGTAATTTCCGGAATCGAAAAACTTAAAGAAGAAACAATTAAAATGTGGGAGGAAAATTTCGGTAAAAGAATTTTTGAAGCTTACGGGACAACCGAAACATCTTCTACAATATCAATAAATACTCCTATGTATTTTAAACAATACAGTGTCGGCAGAATGTTGCCGGCGATGGAATGTAAACTTGAATCAACAACGGCCTTTGTAGGTGCAAGCCATTTGCTTGTAAAAGGACCGAATGTTGCCGATTATTATATTGAAAATAAACAATTGATATCAAAAAAGAATGATGATAATTGGTTTGATACGGGCGATATTGTTGAAATAGATAAAGATAAATTTATATTTATGAAAGGTAAGTCAAAAAGATTTGTAAAAGTTGACGGCGAACCTGTTTCGTTAACTGAATTGGAAGTTATGATATCGAACATTTGGAAGGATTCCAAACATGCGATGATAAGAATTTTACGTAACAGAAAAAAAGAAATAATACTTTTTACAACATATAAGGACGCAACAAAACAGGATTTGGAAAAAATAGCCGGTGAGCAACAAATGGAAAATTTTGTTATTCCGGATGAAATTGTAATTACGGAAAATATTCCAATTACGGGAACCGGAACGGTTGATTATTTAAAATTACAGGAAATGTTTAAAGAAACAAATGGATAAATTATTGAAGATAATACTTAATAAAAAATTTGTTACATTTATTTTAAAATATTTTTTTAAAGTAAAAATTAACGGTTTGGAGAATATAAAAAATTTACAGGGAAAAGTATTATTTGTTGCAAATCATAATTCTTTTTTGGATGTCGTTTTGATATGGGCTTTTATTCCGGAAGATTTATGTTTTACGATAAATCCGATAATTGCGAAAAAATGGTATGTTAAACCTTTTTTAAACGTTGTAAAATTTTTTCAAATAGAGCCGAACAGTCCCATGGCATTAAAAACAATCATAAGTGAAGTAGAAAAAGGAAGCAAAGTTGTTATTTATCCCGAGGGAAGAATTTCAACTACTGGAAGTATGATGAAAATATATCCCGGTCCTGCAATGATTGCCGATAAAACCGATGCAAGCATAGTTCCCATATATATAGACGGAACACAATATAAAATACTTTCTCCTTTCGGAAAACAATTTAAAGTAAAACCGAAAAAACAGGTAAGCGTAAATATTTTTAAACCGACAAAATTAAAAGTTGATTCTTCTCTGAAAGGAGAAGAAAGAAAAAAAGAAATTACAAAACAGCTTTTTGATATTATGACGGATGCAAAATATTATTCGGCAAGGTCTGATAAAACTTTATTTGAATCGTTGATTGAAGCAAAGGATTTTGCCGGAAGAAGAAAAAAAATTATAGAAGATATTGCAAGAAAACCTATAAATTACGGTCAGTTATTGACCGGAGCTTTTGTTTTGGGAAAACAATTTGCAAAGCACAGTAAACAAAAAGAGTTTGCAGGTGTACTTCTTCCGAATGCGGTTGCTGCCGTTGTTGCCGTTTACGGAATGTTTGCATACAATATTGTTCCGTGTATGTTAAATTTTTCTACAGGTATAAAAAATATGATTTCATGTTGTAAAACGGCTGCAATAAAAACAGTATATACATCAAAACAATTTGTTATAAAAGGCGGTTTTGAAGAACTTATAGCAACTTTGGAAAAAGAAAATATTGAAATAATTTATCTTGAAAATTTAAAAAAAGAAATAACTTTAAAAGAAAAATTAATCGGAGTTTTAGCATCGTTTTTCCCAAGGTATTACTACAATAAAATTAAAGGTAATGTTTCTCATAAAGATCCTGCGGTTGTTCTTTTTACAAGCGGTTCCGAAGGTGTTCCCAAAGGAGTTGCTTTAAGCCATGAAAATATTCAAGCCAATATGAACCAAATAAATTCCATTTTGTTTTTTGATATTTTGGACAGTTTTTTTATGGCGCTTCCGATATTTCATTCTTTCGGCTTTACATGCGGAATGATTTTGCCTGTTTCAAGAGGAGTGAAAATTTTTTACTATCCTACACCGCTTCATTATAAAATTATACCGGAACTTATTTATGATACGAATTCCACAGTTACCTTTACGACACCTACTTTTTTTGCCGGTTACGGTAAAAATGCACATGCTTATGATTTTTACTCGATAAGGGTTGCTGTTGTCGGTGCGGAAAGAGTGAAAGAAGAAACTTTTAAAACTTTATTTACAAATTTCGGTATAAATCTTTTGGAAGGTTACGGAGCAACCGAAACGGCCCCTGTTCTTTCGGTAAATACGACTATGTATCATAAGAAAGGTTCTGTCGGTAGAATTTTTCCGGGGATAGAAGTTAAACTTGAAGAAGTCCCGGGAATTAAAGACGGCAAAAAATTAGTTGTAAAAGGTAAAAATGTTATGCTCGGTTACATTAAAAGCGATAAGCCCGGTGTTATACAACCGTTAAAAGACGGATGGTACGATACGGGTGATATTGTGGATTTTGATAAAGACAGGTTTATTACAATAAAAGGCAGGGCAAAAAGGTTTGCAAAAATAGCAGGCGAGATGGTTTCGCTTACTGCCGTTGAAGAAACACTTTCATCGATTTGGGCGGATTTTCAATATGCTGTTGTTGCAATTGCCGATGAAAAAAAAGGTGAACAGCTTATTCTTTTTACAACAAGGCCAAATACTACCGCAAGCGAAATAAGTACAAATTTTAAAAAGCTCGGTTTTAGCGATTTGTTTGTCCCTCGAAAAATAAAAATACTTGATGAAATGCTTTTGATGGGTAACGGAAAAACAGATTATGTTTCTTTAAAAGATATTGCTGAAAAAGATTTTGCATAATTAAAATTGTTTTATAAATTTTACTTGACAAAAAAATTTTTTTTTATTACAATTTACCCATTAGTTCTTTAGCAGTTTTAATTTTGCGGTGCATAAAGTCAAAGACAGTAAGATGTTAAAAACATTAAAATAGAATTTTATTCTAATCTTACCGAGACGAAGAAAATATGTTTTTTATGTATTTAAACTTCTCTCTTTGAGAAGTTTTTTTTATTTTTAATTTAAAAAGTGAAGATATACTTAGGAGTAAAAAGATGCCAAATTTAAAAAATCAACAAGAGGTTAAAAATCTCGCTGAAAAGTTTAAAGCAATGAAAGGTATGATAATGACCCAATATCAGGGGCTTTCCGTTGCTCAAATTTCGGATTTAAGAAATCAGTTAAGAAAATGCGGATGTGAGTATGTTGTTGTAAAAAATACTTTGGGAAAAATCGCTTTAAAAGAAATCGGGTTGGAATCGGTTAATGAATATTTTGAAGGTCCCACTGCCGTAGTTGTTGAATCCGATGATCCTGTTTCTCCTGCAAAAATAGTTTCCGAATTTGCAAAAAAGTGTGATAAATTGGTTATAAAAGCCGGTTTATTGGACGGCAAAGTATTAGCAAAAAATGAAATAAGTTCATTAGCAGCTTTACCTACAAAAGAAGTTCTCATCGGCAAAATGCTTGGCAGCATGAATGCACCTATTTCTAATTTTGTCGGCGTATTAAGTGCCGTTACAAGAAATTTTGTATGTGTTTTAAATGCAATTAAAGAACAAAAAGAGAAAGCAGCTTAATATACATTTGTAAAATGCAGGATGTATAATTTTAATGATTTAAAAGAAGTAAAAAATAAAATTAAAGTAAATTTGAACGGGGGAGTTAGTAAAATGGCATTAACAAAAGATCAATTAATTGAAGAAATTTCTTCAATGTCGGTATTAGAAATGGCAGAATTGGTAAAAGCTTTGGAAGAAAAATTCGGAGTTTCAGCAGCAGCTCCGGTAGCGGTAGCAGCAGCTCCTGCAGCAGCAGCCGGCGGTGCAGCAGCAGAAGAAAAAACCGAATTTACGGTTGTTTTGGCAAATGCAGGTGCAAGCAAAATAGGTGTGATTAAAGTTGTTAGAGAAATAACAGGTTTGGGCTTGAAAGAAGCTAAAGACTTAGTTGACGGTGCACCTAAAACAGTTAAAGAAAATGTTTCAAAAGCAGATGCTGAAGAAATGAAGAAAAAACTTACAGAAGCCGGTGCAACAGTTGAACTTAAGTAATTAAGTTTCTGACAAACAATGGCTTTAAGCAGAAAAAGTAATTTTAAAATAAATAAGTGCTAATAAAGATGATATTAAGTATGAATTTATACTTAATATTGTCTTTGTTATTACAAAAAAATAAATAAAGATAGGTCTATTCATGAAAAGAGTAAACTTTGGTAAAATAGTTTCACATATTGATCCGCCTTTATTACTTAGTATGCAGAAAGATTCTTTTGCAGATTTTTTGCAAATGAATGTTGAGCCGGCTAAGAGAAAACTTCAAGGTTTGGAAGGTGCTTTTAAAGATGTATTTCCGTTGACGAATTCCGACGGAAGTTTAATAATGGATTATATTTCCTATTCTTTCGGTGAACCGAAATATTCGGTTGAAGAATCCATTGCCAGAGATGAAACCTATGCGGCTCCGTTAAAAGTTCAATTAAGGTTATCTCATAAAAAAGATGACGGTAAAATAAAACAAATTTCCGAGCAGGAAGTTTATTTCGGTGAAATTCCTTTAATGACGGATACGGCAACATTTGTTATAAACGGTGCCGAGAGAGTTGTCGTCAGTCAAATTCACCGTTCTCCCGGTGTTATATTTGAAGAAGATGAAGAAAAGAAAGTTACCGTTTTCGGTAAACCTTTATACTTTGCAAGGATAATTCCTTACAGAGGTGCTTGGATTGAATTTGAATTCGATCAAAACGGTCTCCTTTATGTCAGAATCGACAGAAAAAGAAAAATTTTAGCCACTACTTTACTTAGAGCTATCGGTTTTGAAAGTGATATTGAAATATTAAACTTATTTAGAGATACGAAGACGGTTTCTTTGGATATGGCACCGTCTGCATTGGCAAACGAATGTCTTGCCGATGATATATATGATAAAGCAACCGGCGAAATTCTTTTTGATGCAGGAAAAGAATTAACCGAACCGGTTATTGAAAAGATGAAAGCAAAGGGACTTTCTTCGGTTGTTGTATTTAAGGATACCACAATTTTATTAACATTGAAGAAAGATACCATAAAAACACAAAAAGAAGCCGTAAATCATATTTACAAGGTTTTAAAAACACAGGAATTTATTGTTCAGGAAAGAGCACAAGGTTTCTTGGACGAGTTGTTGTTTAATTCCGTAAGAAGATATGATTTTACGACTATCGGAAGATATAAAAATTTAAAAAAATTAGGTCCTATATACGAATACTATAAAAACAATTTTAATTTATCAATACCTTCGGAAAATAAAAGAACCGTTGTAAAAGAAGATATTGTTGCAACAATAAAATATCTTTTGATGATTTATAACGGTGATACCGAATTTAAAGAAGGTAACAAAAAAATGAAATTGGGTGTTGACGATATAGACCATTTAGGTAACAGAAGAGTTCGTTCGGTCGGTGAATTGCTTGAAAATCAGGTAAGAATCGGGCTTGTTCAAATGGCACGGCTTGTAAAAGAATACATGAACAACCAGGATAAAGCAACCGTTACACCGAGGTCCTTAATTAATATAACTCCTTTTGTTGCTCAAATAAGAAAATTTTTCGGAACTTCGCAGCTTTCTCAATTTATGGACCAAATTAATCCTTTGGCAGAACTTACCCATAAAAGAAGACTTTCGGCTTTAGGGCCGGGAGGTCTTAACAGAAAAAGAGCGGGTTTTGAAGTTAGAGATGTTCATTATACTCATTACGGTCGTGTATGTCCAATCGAAACGCCTGAAGGACCGAACATCGGTCTTATAACATCTCTTGCAAGTTATGCAAAAGTAAATAAATACGGCTTAATAGAAAGCCCTTATAAGAAAGTTGAAAACGGAAAAGTTACGGATAAAGTTGAATATATGACAGCCGACGTAGAAGACGACTTTTTTGTAGCACAGGCAAATACTCCCGTTGATCAAAAAGGTAATTTTATGACGGATCAGGTTCAGGGAAGACACTGGAATGATTTCTTGTTTAAAACACCTGAAAAAGTTGATTATATGGATATTTCTCCTATGCAGGTTGTTTCCATATCGGCAGCTCTTATACCTTTCTTGGAACACGATGATGCAAACAGAGCTTTGATGGGTTGTAACATGCAAAGACAGGCGGTTCCTTTACTTGTTACCGAACAACCTTTGGTTTGCACCGGTGTTGAAGATAAAGTAGCAAGGGATTCCGGAACGGTTGTTCTTTCAAAAATAGAAGGTGAAGTAGTATCCGTTTCAGCCGATGAAATAATGGTATGGAACAGCAAAGACGGTGTAGCCGTTCATAAATTAAGTAAATATTTAAGGTCCAACCAGGATACATGTATAAACCATATTCCTATGGTTAAGGTCGGTGATAAAGTAAAGAAGGGGCAGGTTATAGCCGACGGACACGGAACTAAAAACGGACAATTGTCGTTGGGACAAAATTTACTTATAGCATTTATGCCTTGGAACGGATATAACTTTGAAGATGCTATATTGTTATCGGAGAAATTAGTTCAGGATGATAAATTTACGTCAATTCATATAAGAGAATTTGAAACAGAAGCAAGAGAAACCACAAAAGGAAGACCTGAAGAAATTACAAAAGATATTCCTAACGTAGGTGCCGAGGACTTATTGGATTTGGACGAAAACGGAGTTATAAGAGTAGGTGCAACGGTTCAAAGAGGAGATATTTTGGTAGGTAAAACAGCTCCTAAAGGCGAACAGCAAACTACTCCCGAAGAAAGACTTTTAAGGGTTTTATTCGGTAAAAAAGCGGAAGATGTTCAGGATGTTTCTTTAAGAGTTTCTCCCGGAACGGCAGGTAAAATTTTAGCCGTCAGAACATTTGTCAGAAGAGAAAAATTGACTGACAAAGAAGTTAAAAGAAAACAGGAAGAAATGACTTCAACATATAAAGCAGCCAAATTAAAATTGGAAAAAGAAAAGAAAGAAGTTTTGTCAAATGCTTCAAAATCCAATGTGAAAAAATTGGAAGCTTTGTATGAGGAAAAAGAAAGTATTTTAAAACAGGAATACGAAAAACTTAAAGACAGGTTTAAAAAAGGTGATGAGTTACCGGTTTCCGTAAATAAAATAGTAAAAGTTTACATAGCTTCCAAATTGAAAGTTCAAGTCGGTGATAAACTTGCGGGAAGACACGGAAACAAAGGTATTGTTTCAAGAATATTACCTGTTGAGGATATGCCAAGGTTACCGGACGGAACACCGGTAGATTGTGTTCTTTCTCCGCTTGCAATTCCTTCTCGTATGAATGTAGGGCAGTTGTTGGAATCCATGCTCGGCTGGGCGGGAAAAGTGTTAAATACCCAGATGGTTACACCGGTATTTGACGGCGCAAGCGAAGAGCAGGTAAAAGAGCAGGTTAGAAAAGCAAAACAGTTACTTATCGAACAGAAAGAAGCCGAATTTAAACAAAGAGGTTTTGAAGGTAAACAATTGAAAGATGCTATGGAAAATTACAAACAAAATTATTTACCTACCGATGATTGCCAGATTACATTGTATGACGGCAGAACAGGTGAACCTTTTATGGAAAAAGTTACAATCGGCGTAATGTATATGTTAAAACTTAACCATTTGGTTGAAGATAAAATGCATGCAAGGTCAACAGGTCCTTACTCACTTATTACAAGGCAGCCGTTGGGCGGTAAAGCTCAATTCGGAGGTCAGAGGTTCGGTGAAATGGAAGTATGGGCAATACAAGCTTACGGCGCATCACATGTTTTACAGGAATTTTTAACCGTAAAATCCGATGATGTTGACGGCAGAGTAAAGATGTATGATTCAATCGTAAAAGGTGAATCCATATCCGAACCGGGTGTTCCGGAGTCGTTTAAAGTTTTGGTAAATGAACTTAGGGCATTGGGCTTAAATGTTCAATTACTAAAAAAGAACGGAGCAAACGGTCAGTTGGTAGCAGCCAATAAAGAAGAAGAAACTGAAAATAAGTAATAAAAATATAATGGAAGGGCAACATAATGAATAATAATATAAAGAAAAACAAAAAACCGCAGAATCTTAATTTTTTAAATTTTGATGCTGTAAAATTAACTGTTGCAAGTCCTGATGATATTAGAGCTTGGTCTTACGGAGAAGTTAAAAAACCGGAAACCATAAATTACAGAACTTTTAAACCCGAGAGAGACGGTTTGTTCTGTGATTGTATTTTCGGACCAACCAAGGACTGGGAATGTCATTGCGGAAAATATAAATATATTAAACATAAAGGTGTAATTTGTGACAGGTGCGGTGTTGAGGTTGCCGAATCTAAAGTCAGAAGAGAAAGATTCGGTCATATTGATTTGGCAGTTCCCGTGGCACATCCGTGGTTTTTAAAGAAACCTCCTTCAAGAATAGGTATTTTATTGAATATGAAAATATCCGATCTTGAAAAGGTTATATATTATACGAAATATGTTGTTACCGAAACATTAAAAGATTTTTCGGGTTTGGTTCCTTTTTTACATAAAGGTATATTGCTTAAGGAAGAAGAATATAATTTATTCAAATACGGAATGAACAGTCCCGTCGTTAAGGAAGATTTAAAAAATATTTCCGACGGTATTGTTTATGAAGAACTTGATATTGCCGATGAGGACGAGTTAAAGAAATATTTGGAAAAAGCCGTAAAAACAATGGCTGATTACAGCGGTGAAAAAAAGTCCGTTGTAGTTTCCAAAATAAAAGAAAACATAGCAAACGGTGCAAAATACTACAAATGTTATTTTAAAGCACATTCGATATATTTTTATGATGTTGACGGTTCACAAAAAAATGAATTGAAGAAAATTTTATCTTCGGCATTCGATAAAGATGAAACCGTTTCAATAGGCGAAGTTGACAGAAAAATAAGAATAGAATTTTTTGATGTCAGCAAGGAAAAAGTTTTCTTGGAATTAAGAAAAAATCCCGAAAGCTTAAAACAATTTGAAGGAAAATTAAAAGTTGAAAATTTCAGGATGGATATGCCTATAATTAAAACTTTTACAAAGATAGAAACACCGTTGTTGCTTGAAGAAGCCGATGTCAAAAAGTTTGAAAACGGTTTCGGTGAAAGTTTAAAAGTAGATATCGGTGCTGCCGCAATAAGAAAATTGTTGGAAGAAATAAATTTGGATGAAGAGCAAAAAGCAGTATCGAAAGAAATTGCAAATACGTCATCCGATGCCGAAAGGGCAAGACTTATTAGAAAATTGAGAGTAATTGAAGGTTTTAAAAATTCAAATACAAGGCCTGAATGGATGATGTTGACGGTTCTTCCTGTTATACCGCCCGATTTAAGGCCTTTGGTTGCTTTGGAAGGCGGAAGGTTTGCAGCATCCGATTTAAATGATTTATACAGAAGAATAATCAACAGAAATAACAGATTAAGACATATTGAGCAATTGAAAGCACCTGCAGTTATGATAAATAACGAAAAAAGACTTTTACAAAAAGCCGTCGATGCTTTGATTGATAACGATTCTTTACAAAGACCGGTAACAGGTCCCGGAAACAGAGTTTTAAAATCTTTATCCGATACCTTAAAAGGTAAACAGGGAAGGTTCAGACAGAATTTGCTCGGTAAAAGGGTAGATTATTCCGGAAGAAGTGTTATCGTTGTAGGACCTTCTTTAAAATTGAACCAATGCGGTATTCCTAAGGAAATGGCATTGGAATTGTTTAAACCTTTTATTATAAGAGAACTTATAAATCAGGAAGGTGCAACATTAAAATCCGCAAGAAGAATACTTGAAAGAGGCGACGTCAGAGTTTGGGGAATTTTGGAAAAAGTTACAAAAGATCATCCCGTATTACTTAACAGAGCTCCTACACTTCACCGTCTTGGTATTCAGGCGTTTGAACCTATATTGGTTGAAGGTAAATCAATACAGCTTCATCCTTTAACATGTACGGCATTTAACGCCGACTTTGACGGTGACCAGATGGCAGTGCATGTTCCTATTTCAATAGAAGCACAACTTGAAGCAAAAATGCTTATGATGACGACAAAAAATATTTTGTCACCTTCTTCCGGCAGACCTATAACGGTTCCGGGACAGGATATCGTTTTGGGAAGTTGCTTTATAACGAAAGAGAAAAACGGAGTAAAAGGCGAAGGCAGTATTTTCTCCGGGGTTTCGGAAGTTATAAGTGCATATCAACAGGAGCAGGTTGATTTGCATGCAAGAATAAAAGTACTCGGTATTACAAACTTAAAAGATTCAAAGTTAAAGAATGATGAACAGAGAGATGTTTCAAAGTGGAAGAATTATAAAGGTGCAAAACCTAATTATACAACCGTCGGAAGAATAATATTTAACGAACATTTACCTAAAAACGATGACGGTTCTTATGCACTCGGTTTTATAAATAAAGCCGTAGGTAAAAAGGATTTGGTTTCGATAATAGATAATTGTTTTAAAACATTAGGTCAGTATAAAACGGTTATATTGCTTGACGAAATTAAAAAACTCGGTTACAAATATGCAACACTTGCCGGTGTTTCAATTTCAATAGATGCAATGAAAGTTCCGCCCAAAAAAGAAGTTTTGGTAAAAGATGCAAAAACAAAAATCAGAGAAATTGAAAAGCAGGCAAAACTCGGGCTTATAACGGAAGGTGAAAGATACAATAAAATTATAGATATTTGGACTAAAGTTACCGACGAAGTTGCAGATATAATGTTTGACGAAATGAAAAAGGACGAGTTACAGCCGTATAAACCTAATACCAACAGATTTAATTCCGTATTTATGATGGCGGATTCCGGTGCAAGAGGTTCAAGACAGCAGGTTCGTCAGCTTGCCGGTATGAGAGGACTTATGGCAAAACCTCAGAAAAAGCTCTCCGGCGGTATAGGTGAAATTATTGAAACGCCTATTATATCAAACTTTAGAGAAGGTCTTTCAATATTGGAATACTTCCTTTCAACCCACGGAGGAAGAAAAGGTCTTTCCGATACCGCATTAAAAACTGCCGATGCAGGTTATTTAACAAGAAAACTCGTTGATGTTTCACACGATGTTGTAGTTCGTGAACATGATTGTAAAACACCTAACGGAGTATTTATCGGTAATTTGCAGGCAGGTGAAGAAGTTATAGAAACAATAGAAGAGAGAATTGTAGGAAGAGTTGCACTTGACAATGTTATGGGTATTATTCAAGACGGTGATGATATAAGAGAAGAATTAATCGTAAAAAGAGGCGAACTTATAACCGCAGAACAAGCACATAAATTAAGAGAAGCGGGCATTGATAAAATAGGTATAAGAAGTGTGCTTACTTGTGAAGCAAAACACGGTGTATGTGCAAAATGCTACGGTTTAAATCCTGCAACCGGAAGACTTGCCGAAGTCGGTGATGCGGTAGGTGTTGTTGCCGCTCAGTCAATCGGTGAACCCGGAACCCAGCTTACACTTAGAACTTTCCATATCGGTGGAGCAGCAAGCAGGGTTGTTCAAAAATCGGAAATTTATGCCGAAAAAGACGGAACTGCGGATTTTTATAATTTAAAAACAATTAAAAACAGAAACGGCGAAACTTTGGTGGTCAGCAGAAATACGGAACTTGTATTTACGGAAAATTCTCCTAGAAGAAGACAAGTATTTAAAGTTCCTTACGGAGCCGTTATTGAAGTTAAAGACGGACAGGAAGTTACATTGAAAGAAGATCCTGCAACAAAAATGAAAAAACATGTTTTACTTGCAAAATGGGATCCTCATTCAAAATCAATTATTTCCGAATACGAAGGTAAATTGAAGTATGTTGATGTAAAAGAAGGTGTAACTTTGCAGAAGGAAAAATCAAAAATTACCGGTCAAATAGAAAGGGTAATTATTGAAGACAGAACAAGGAAACATAAACCCAAATTAGTTATAGAAAAAGACGGTAAAGTTGTAGTTGAATACCCTTTACCCGTTGAAACGACATTGGTTGTAAAAAGCGGAGATGAAATAAAGATAGGTGATATATTGGCAAAAATGCCTCAGGAATTTGCAAAAACGAAAGATATCACCGGCGGTTTACCCAGAGTTGCCGAGCTTTTTGAAGGAAGAAAACCTAAAAACGTTGCAATAGTTTCAGAAATTGACGGTGTTGTTAAATTCGGTGAAGCAACAAAGAAAGGTGCCCTAAAAGTTAAAGTTGTTGACCCTGATACAAAGATGGAAAAAGAATATACAATTCCGTTGGGACGTCATTTGGTTGTTTATGAAGGCGATAAAGTTGAAGCAGGTGAAGCTTTGTCAGACGGTGCAGTTAATCCGCACGATATTCTTAAAGTAAAAGGTCCTAAAGTTGTTCAGGAATACCTTGTAAATGAAATACAACAGGTTTACAGGTTGCAGGGTGTAGGTATAAACGATAAACATATTGAAGTTATAGTAAAACAAATGCTTTCAAATGTCAGAATAACCGATGCCGGCGACAGTAAGTTTTTAAGCGGTGAAATAGTACTTAAATATAAATACGAAGAAGAGAGAAAAGCCATAAAAGAAAAGGGCGGAAAACCGCCTGTAGCACAACCGGTATTGTTAGGTATAACAAAAGCAGCACTTTCATCCGATTCGTTTATATCGGCTGCCAGCTTCCAGGAAACTACAAGAATTTTAACAGAAGCTGCCGTTACAGGACAAGTTGATATGTTGAGAGGTTTGAAAGAAAATGTTACAATAGGTCACTTGATACCTGCAGGAACGGGATTGCAACCTATTGAAGAAGAAAAAAAGTAGTTAAAATATAAAAAATAGTAAGGGAAGGTAAGGATGCCAACAATTAGTCAATTGATTACAAATGGAAGAAAGAAAGTTTTACAAAAAACAAAATCTCCTGCTTTGAAAAGTTGTCCTCAAAGAAGAGGAGTGTGCACAAGGGTTTATACAACTACTCCTAAGAAACCTAATTCTGCTCTAAGAAAAGTAGCAAGAATAAAACTTACATCAGGTTATGAAGTAACTTCATATATCCCGGGTGTAGGTCATAACTTACAGGAACATTCAATTGTTCTTATAAGGGGCGGAAGAGTAAAAGATTTGCCGGGTGTAAGATACCACATAGTTCGCGGAACACTTGATGCAACAGGTGTTGAAGGCAGAATGCAGGCAAGAAGTAAATACGGCGCAAAAAAAGCAAAAGCAAAAAAATAATAAAGATATAGTAAAGAGGAAAAACTAATATGCCAAGAAAAGCATTAAAACCAAGAGAAAAAAGAGGAATGCCGGAAGGAGATTCGGTTTATAAATCGGTGCTCGTTGCAAGGTTTATAAATAAACTTGATCACAGCGGCAAAAAAACAACAGCAGAAAGAATAATGTATAAAGCATTTGAGATAGTAAAGGAAAAAACAGGTGAAGAACCTTTGGAAGTTTTCAACAGAGCTATTGAAAATGCAAGACCGTTACTTGAAGTAAGGCCGAGAAGAGTCGGTGGTGCAACATATCAGGTTCCAATGGAAGTTCCTATGATAAGATCAACCACACTTGCTATGAACTGGATAATGGAATCCGCAAGAAGTAAAACCGGCAGACCTATGTGTGATAAACTTGCACAGGAATTTATTGATGCAAGTAAAAAAGAAGGTGCAGTTATGAAAAAAAGAGAAAACACACATAAAATGGCAGAAGCCAATAAAGCATTTGCTCATTATAAATGGTAAAAACAACAATTTACAATTTATAATGTATAATTTATAACTAATGTAAGGCAGGAAAAAAATTTTTTTTCCTGCTTTTTTAATATTTAATAATTTTATATAATAAACTTTACATTAAAAAAGGAGAATTATTATGTTAAAAACAATTTTAAGTTGGGTTTTAGCGGCAGTAATTATTATGTTAACGGCTTATTTGGTTCCGGGTATTTCGGTTGCAGGTTTTTTATCGGCATTACTTGTTGTTTTAGTAATAACTTTAGTAAATATTTTTATAAAACCGTTGATTAAAATTGCATCGTTACCTTCCAATTCTATTATTTTCTTTATAGTTGCTTTGGTTATAAATGCATTGTTATTTATGCTTGTAGGTTGGGTTGTTCCGGGTTTTTCCGTAGACGGTTTTGTTCCGGCATTAATAGGTTCAATTATAGTCTCAATTTTTATTGTTCCTTTAACATTATTAGGTTCAAAAAAATAAATTATGTTTATATGTCAGATAAAATAATTTTAAAAGGAGATAAAAATGAAAAAAATTTTTACAGCATTATTGTTGGCGGTAGCATTGGTGGCACCGGCTTTGGCAAGTGACACAAATTTGGAATTGATACCTAAAATAGGTTATTTATTTTCACCTGAGGTAACAATAGATAATAATGGAAAAAAAGAGTCTTTTTCATCAGATTCGGCTATTTCCGTAGGAGCAGATTTGTTTTTTGATATGGAAAACAATTTCTTTTTAGGTATTGGTCTTGTTTGGGGACAAAATCATAAAGTTGATAGCAAATCTGATAACAAAATAGGATTCACGAATCTTTATGCAGCAATAAAATATAAATTTTTGGTAAATGGTTCTCAAGACGATCCTTGCTTTATTTATCCTTTGGCTCAGTTGGGTATCGGTTTAGCCGGATGGAATTATAGCGGACCAATATCAAATTATGAAATAGAAAGCGGTTTTTATTGGGCTTTAGGTGTAGGCGGTGAATTTAAAAATATAATTCTTGAATTGATATACGGTTGTGACTATGGAAAACAAAAAGGTGACGGTGTAAAAAGTGTAGATTTGTCGTATACTGCATTTAGAATTAATGTAGGTTACAAATTTAATTTATAATTTGTAATTTTCTAAAACTAAAAATACAAAAAAGACAGGAAGTTTTTTCTTCCTGTCTTTTTTGTTTATAGCTTATTAATTATTGTAGAAGTTTTTCATATAATGTGTTATCTTCTTGTTTGAAAACATTAAATATTATTCTGTCAATTTTATTTCCATTTTGTTTTAGCCAATTTGTAACTGTTTCAACGGCAATTTCTGCTGCTTTTTCATTTGGGAAATTAAATACTCCGGTAGATATGCAACAAAATGCTACGGACTTTAAATTATTTTTTAAGCACATATCTAAAATATTTTTGTAACAGTTTGCCAAATCATTTTCAAGTTCTGTTGTTAATTTTGTTGTAACGATAGGTCCTGTAATATGTATAACTTTTTTTGCAGGAAGGTTATATCCGTCGGTAATTATCGGAATAGCTGTCGGCTGTTCATAATCACCACCATATTTTTTTCTAAACTCGTTCATTATCTTGTTACATTCATATCTTAATTGAACACCTGCAAAAGTATGAATACAGTTATCTATACAAGTATGCATCGGGACAAAACAACCGAGCATTTGCGAATTCGCGGCATTTACTATAGCATCACAAGATAATTTTGTTATATCTCCCTGCCAAACAGAAATCTTTTGTGAATACGGATTTTTGCTGTTAATATTTTCTTTAATAGTTTTAATATCTTTTAAATAAACAATACATTTTTCTTTTGCTCTTTCGGTAAGATACTCATCTTGAATTTTTAATATTTCGGCAGAAGTTTCTTTTGGCGGACGGATATTCATTAAAGACCTTAACATAACTTTTTTATCTTTAATACTTGCAGGTGTTTCAAAATTTTTGTATTGACTATTTTCGTTTTTTAAAACTTCTATCAAATAATTCAATCTTTCTTCTTGTGTTTTCATTTCTTATAAGTCCCAAAAACCTGTCCCTGTTTCGGCATCTTTTTTATAACCGATACTTCCGCCTGTCACGGGGCGAAGTTCAATTTCAGCAGTGTATAAAACAGTTGAACTTTTTATATGTCCTGATAACACAAAATGCTTTTCATTTTTTACATAAGAATAAAGTGCATGTGTATGATGATGAAGATTTCCTTCATTGTCTGTTACAATATTACCCGTAAAAGAAACAAGTTCCAACATTCCTTCAAGTTTTTCTGTTTTAAAAGTTCCCTGCTGTGGGATAAAAGTTTGTATCTCTGCGGTTTTACAACCACCTATGCCGTTAAAAGTTGCCGATTTGATATTTTCTTTTTTACAAATATCTAATATTGCAGAAATCATTTCATCGTTTTTATCCATACGAACATAATAAGTATTTCCAAATTTTTTATAGTTCATAAATTTACTCCATATAATTTATATTTTTTAAAATTTCTTTGTTGTTGCAGATAACCGGTGCTTGTTTAATCTTTCTTTTTGTTTTTTCTTATATAGTCTAAAAAATTTGTCCGGGAAGTTTTAATTTTTCTTTCGGCGGAAACTGTTTATCAAATTCTTCCGCTTCTTTTTTATCCACAAAATATCCTTTCGGTGTAGCATATTCACCGGTAACTCCGTTAAGATAACCCGGTATTAACTCTTTACATAAAAAGAAAGAAGAATCTGCTCCTTCGGGCAAACCGTGATATCTTATCCCAAACTTGCTTGCAAAAGTAAATCCGCTTTTCCCGTAAAAGTCTATATTACCTTCAAAACAAAGTGCACCGCAACCGAGTTCTTTTGCTTTATCTATGGAATAGTCAAGCAAATTTTTTCCATAACCTTTTCTTTGTAACTTGTTAGCAATACAAATAGGTCCCATAGCCATAACGGGAATATCTTTTCCGTTGTCTGCTTTAATAACTGCTTTCATAAACATATTTTGTCCTATTAATTTACCGTCTTTTTCCATAACAAAATCAAGTTCTTTAACAAAATCTTTGTCGTTTCTTAATTGGTTAAGAACATAGTGCTCAAAACAGCCCGGACGATACACATTCCAAAAACTTTCTCTGACAAGATTTTCTACTTCTCTATACTCTTCTTTTTTTTCTAAACGAATT
>NZ_CACWEU010000075.1:0-3533 GCF_902760015.1 Candidatus Ruminimicrobium bovinum | reverse complement strand
TACTCAATATCCGATACAGGAGCAAATGTTTTTCTATGTATCGGGCATGCACCGAATTTTTTTATTGCTTCAATATGCGCTTTTGTTCCGTAACCTTTGTGCTTTTCAAATAAGTACTGCGGATATTGTTTTGCATATTCAAGCATTAAATTATCTCTTGTAACTTTTGCTAAAATTGATGCACATGCAATGACCTGACTTTTTGCATCACCGCCAATTATTGCTTCCTGTTTAATTTCCAAACCCGGTATTTTATGATTACCGTCAACCAAAACAATATTAGGTTTAATTTTCAATTTAGACAATGCCTGTTTCATTGCTAAAAACGTTGCCTGTAAAATATTTATTTTATCTATTATTTCATTATCGACGATGCCTATACCGTAACTTAAGGATTGTGTTTTTATTTTATCGAATAAAATTTCTCTTTTTTTTGGAGTGAGTTTTTTTGAATCATTAACTTCTTCTATAATTATTTCTTCGGGCAGTATTACAGCAGCTGCTACGACCGGACCTGCTAAAGGACCTCGTCCCGCTTCATCAACACCCGAAACAAAACGAAGTCCTTTATTATAATAAAACTTATCAAAACTAATTAAATTATTCAAAATTATTTTGCAGCTTCTTTTTCTGCCTGTTCAAATTGTTTTTTTTGAACTTCGGCTATTCTTGCCGCTTTTCCGGATAAATCTCTTAAATAATACAATTTAGCTCTTCTTACTTTACCGCTACGAACAAGTTCTATTTTGCTGATTCTCGGTGAATTGATAGGAAATATTCTTTCTACTCCTATACCGAAAGAATTTTTCCGGACGGTAAAAGTTTCCGATAATCCAGAACCTTTTCTTTGAATTACAACACCTTCAAAAACCTGTATTCTTTCATTCCCGCCTTCAACAACTTTAAAATGAACTTTTAAAGTATCTCCAGCTTTAAAAGAAACTTTTACATCTTTTTTTTGACTTGCTTCTATTTGTTCAATAACTGACATCGGACTACTCCTTAAAAATACAATGTAGAATTTACAATGTAAAATGTATAATTAACAACAAACAACAACGACTAACAGATTGCTTCTAAACATTCCGTTTTCTATTTTTTCAAAAGATCGGGTCTTCTTTTTTGGGTTCTTTCAAAAGACTGTTTATTTTTCCACTTTTCAATTTCCGCATGATTACCCGATAACAAAACATCCGGAACCTTCATATTTTTAAATTTTGCCGGTCTTGTATAATGAGGATAATCAAGCATTCCGTTAAAAAAAGAATCCTGCTCAACGGATAATTTTTCTTTAACCACACCGGGTATCATCCGCGAAACGGCATCAATTAATACCATTGCAGGAACTTCTCCGCCGGTTAAAACATAATCGCCTATTGAAACTTCCTTATCAACCCAATTCATTGCACGTTCATCAATACCTTCATAATGTCCGCATAACAAAACAAGATGATCGTATTTTGACAACTGCTTTACCATATCGGTATTTAACTTCTCACCCTGCGGAGACATAAACACCACCAACGGTTTTTTGAAAGGTTTTTTATAAAGATTATTATGTTTTTTTACTCCCGTACTTTTTATGGCTTTATAAACAGGTTCTGCTTTCATAACCATACCCACACCGCCGCCGAAAGGTTTATCGTCAACGGTATTATGTTTATCTTCTGTAAAAGAACGAATATCTATACAATTAATATTTAAAATATTTTTTTTTACGGCTTTGCCTAACAAACTGCTTGTTAAAAAACCCGTAAACATCTCGGGGAAAATTGTCAATATATCAATCTTCATAAACAGTCCAACCGAAATAGTCTAAGCAAATATCGGAAGGTATTTTATTACCGTAAATGCTTTCATACCCCTGCGGTAATTTTACAAAAATTTTTTTACTTAAAATATTTACTTCAACAACAACAGTTTTTAATGCCGGTAAAAGCAATTCTTCGGTATTATTTTTTATTACCCAAATATCGTTGTTACCGGTGGTTAAAACATCAGCCAAATTTCCAAGCACACTACCGTTTTGATCGTATACCTGGCAACCTAATATATCTGAAATTTTCCATTTCAGTTGTTTTTCCGTAGACATTTATTATTCTACTATTTCAACGGTTGTTCTCTTATCAAGTTTTGCGGATGCCGAATTTATAATAATTCTGATAGCTTTTATTATTCTTCCTTCTTTACCGATAATTTTACCTCTGTCACCGTCTGCAACTTTAAGTTCCAATATTGTGGATTTTTCACCTGCAACTTCTTTTACTTCAACTTGATCCGGATTATCAACCAATGCCTTTGCTATATAAAGAATTAAATCTTTCATTTTTCAGACCTCCAAATTTAATGTTTTTTAATTGTTTTATTTTATTATTCGGGTTTTATTTTGTTTCTGCCGGTTCTTGCTTTTTTACTAAAGAAGCAACCGTTGCTGAAGGTTGTGCACCTGTTTTTACCCAATAATCAAACCTGTCCATCTTTAAATTTACTTTTTCACTTTCCAATAACGGATCGTATTGGCCTAAAATTTCTATAGGCTTACCGTTTCTTTTTGCCCTTTGATCAATGGCTACAATTCTGTAGTATGGTCTTTTCGGGCGACCGATTCTCTGTAGACGAATTCTCACACTCATCCTGTTTCTCTCCTTAATAAAGTTTGAACTACAACTTCAGTTTATCAGGTTATAAAGTAACTTATATCCCTATAATCCAATAAACAGATAACCTAAAAATTGCTTTGCAATTTTTATTTTATGTTAAACCATCTGCCTTTAATTCTGCCTTCCTTCATAAATCCTTCATAGTGTCTCATTATCAAATGCGACTCAATTTGCCCTATCGTATCAAGTGATACACCGACAACGATAAGCAATGAAGTTCCTCCGAAGAAGAAAGGTGCCGACATCATATTTCTTAAATAATCAGGTAACACTGCTATACATGCTACAAATAAAGCACCGCCCAATGTAACTCTTTCCAAAACTTTTTGAATATAAGTTGCGGTTGAACTGCCCGGCCTTATACCCGGTATAAAACCGCCGGAACGTTTCATGTTTTCCGATAAATCTTTCGGATTAAACGAAATTGAATTATAAAAATAGCAGAAAAATATTACAAGTGCTGCATAAACCAAACTATACATAACGGAACTGTGGTTAAACCATTCAGAAATCTTTTTTGAAATAGGAAAACCCCAAATTGTCCAATCCGGAGCAAATTGTGCTATTGTTAAAGGTGCAGATAAAATTGATACTGCGAAGATAACCGCTATAACACCGGACTGGTCAACTTTAATAGGCAAGAAAGAACTTGCTCCGCCGTACATTCTTCTGCCGACCATTCTTTTTGCATAATGAACCGGAATTCTTCTTTGTGCGGTTTCAACCCAAACAACAAGTGTTAAAACTATCAAAACCAAAGCAACAAGTATTATTGCAAGCAACAATGACAATTCTTCCATTTGAACAAGTTTTATAACACTTAATGTTGCGCTCGGTAACCTTTCAACAATACCTGCAAAAATTATCAAAGAT
>NZ_CACWEU010000074.1:0-2974 GCF_902760015.1 Candidatus Ruminimicrobium bovinum | reverse complement strand
TATTTGTCGTGTTTGTTCTAATAATAAGCAGTTGTCTGTAGCTGAAGAAACATTTGTTTCTGAATTAGACAAGTGTTATAGTAAATATGTTGCCGATTTCAAAAAATTAGGTTTTGAGAAAAAACAGATTAAAGGCATAAAAATGATAGTAAATGCTGATAGTGAGCTTGCAAATAATAACAATTACAAGTATGAGGATGATGATATTAATATTAATATTGTAGAAGATGATGTAATAAATAGTGAAACTTTCAAAGAAAAACCAAAAGGTTGTATTTATATAATAAAAAACAAAGATATTGTTATTAGCGAATCAAATAAACTTGTGGAAATGGGCAATGTCAATTTGAAGTTTATTGAAAAAAGGAAAAAAGGAGATTATTTTAATCTTATTGGTTGGTATTATAGTGATGACAAGAGTATCAAATATAATAAATCTTTAAAAGATTTTATGGAAAAAATGAATAGAGAAGATTTTTTGAATATTGTAGATGAAGTTATTCCGATAGATGATAGTAGTATGATTCAAAAATTTATACTGGGAACATTAATGGAGAATTTTATTGTTACTAGCAAAATTACGAATGTGAATGAATTGTGTGGAAAGTTGACAGAAGAAAATATTAACCAATATTTCAGTAAAGAAGCATTTAAAAAAGTCTTTATGAAAATAATTGAAACTGATAGAAGCTTATTAGATTCATTTTTTTGTTTCAATAAAGAATGTGTATTAGAACAAAGTAATAATGATCAATATAAGTTGAAATTTGTTAATTCGGAATTAGAACTTGATTTAACAAAAGAAGATGCGGAAACTATAAAAAATAAGTTTAGTGGTGTTATTGAAATGAATATAAATGCTTATGAGCAACAATATAGTGGTGAAGATGGTAATAGTGCTATTTGTGCATGGCTGTTGAGTAGAGATAAGATAAATGATATTGAAATAGAATTGGACTGTAAATTTGGATTTGATTTGAGGCTGGATGAATATATACAAATATGGCGTTATAAAATATTTCAACAATTTGTAAAATGCGAATTACATAAGAATATAAATGTGAACGGGAAAAAAGGTTTTAGTGAAGAGGTAGTAAAACAATTAGATTTAGAAAAGAGGGCACTTCTAGAAGAAATTAAAAAAAATGAAGATATTTCACATCTTATGTCTATAGGAAATGCTGTTGAAGAAGAAGATTACTTTAGAACCTATTTTGAGTTATCATATGAGGATAATGATGAAAATAGTGATATAAATCCGTATCGTAGAATAGTAGGAATAAAGAAGGTAGCTCCTGAACCTCACGAGGAAAGTGCATTGAATATTGGTAAAATTAGAAAGTGTTTAAAAATTGAAGATTTTAAATATCTTTTTATGCTGGACACAACAAGACCAATTTTTGTTTTTGATATAAACAATAAAAAGGCATTAATTCATTATATTAACAAAGATGATGGTTATTATAAGTGTGTAGCTGCAGAATATGATGGTGAATTATTAAAATTGGACGAAAAGGATATAGAAGAAGATAATAAAATAAGGGAAATAATAAAAAATAAAAAAATGTTAGTTATTGGTTTTGTTAAAGATACAAGTCGAAAGTATTATAATGCTTTTAAGTTAAAACCAAATTGTAGTGTATCCAAAGCAGTCTCAGTAGAAAACAATAAAATTATTATTAAAAATGAACTATACATGAAGAATATTTATTTGGATTTAGAAGAAGGATGTATGGTATATGATAATAGAATAGGGGTTTTTTATAATAAAAATAGTGATTTTTTAGAAAAATTTATAAAAGAGAACGATATAGATACAAAAGAGTTTTTTATTCGGGTTGCATTAAATAAGGCTGTTTTAGATTTTGTAAATGAACAAGAACAAGAACAAGAACAAGAACTATCAGATAATAATAAAGAAAAGTTAAAGGAACTTTTCTTTTCAAGTTTGTTTTCTATAATAAAGAAAAGAGATACTTATTCGTTTATTAATAAATTTATGGAGGTTAAGTTTTTTTACAATGAGGATAATAAAATTTTTACCTATAATAAATATTTTTTTAAATCAACAAATCAGCCAGGTTTAGATGCTAGGTTATTAAAAAATGAATATGATTTTTATAATAAAGTAAAAGAAAATAATGACATAAAAAATAATATTAATAAAGTTTATGGTTATTTTGAAAAAAAGTTTAGTGATAAAGAACAGTGGAGATTTGTTGTCAGTAAGAATTTAAAAGAAGAAAATGGAGATGGATTTGATAGTTTATGGAATTTTATTAAAAATAATAAAAGCGAATTGACATCAGAAGAAAGGATTAACATCATAAAAGAAGTGTTAAAAATACAAAATAAATTAGAAAAACAAGGCTTGTATAATTATGATTTAAAACCGGAAAATGTAATGATAAAAAGAAAAGAAGGCAATAAAGATGATTTTGAAATAAAACTTATAGATTATGAAGGGGTGGTACCTAAAGACAGTACTACTGTGATTAGTACATATGTGCTAAAGAATGGAGGTTATTTCTTGGCAGATAACACTCTTAGAACAGCTTATTATAATTATATAAAATTTGCTTTTATGTTAGATGTTTTTTCTCTTGATAGTGATGATCCGATGAACTATTTGAATGAATTAAGGTTATGTATTGATAATATTTATACTAGTTGTAAGAATTCTGATAAGAAGCAGTTGTTTATAGCTGAAAAAAAATTTGTTTCTACATTAGACAAGTGTTATAGTGATAGTAAATATACTGAGTATTTCAATAAATTAGGTTTTGAGGAAAAACAGATTAAAAGCATAAAAATGATAGTAAATGCTGATAGTGAGCTTGTAAATAATAACAGTTACAAGTATGATGATGATATTAATATTAATATTGTAGAAATGAATGATGTAATAAATAGTGAAACTTTCAAAGAAAAACCAAAAGGTTGTATTTATATAATAAAAAACAAAGATATTGTT
>NZ_CACWEU010000073.1:0-5636 GCF_902760015.1 Candidatus Ruminimicrobium bovinum | reverse complement strand
TATACTCTCTTTTTATAAATAACAAATTTGCCAATTTGTTCAACATTACAAATTTATCGGTAAATCTTTCTTTATCAACCAAAGAAAATAATTTTGAAGCAGGTATCAAAGGAATATCTTCGGAAAAATTAACTTTTTCAATTTGTTCTTCCAATGTTTTTATGTCATTAAAATTTTCAATTCTCTTAAAATTAATTTGTTTATCTTTCCCTTTAATATAAATATTAATATTTTTTTCTTTTTTCGCTTGTTCTATTTTCATTTCAAAATTTTTTCCGTATTTATTAACGGTTTCAATATCTATAACATAACCGAATCCTAAATTTTCAGACAAAACTTTATTTATAAAATTATTGTAAGAAATATCGTCTTTTATTTCATATTCCAAAAATATCTGATTATTTTTCGATACGGAATACAACGTATTTGTTTTTTGTTCCATAATATTTGCTTCTTTTATTGCGGATGCTATTTCGGTATCGGATATTTTATTTTCTTTTAATTCATTATAAACGGAAGAATTTATTATTGTAATACCATCTTTTTCCGTAATTTCAGGAGCAGTTTCTCTTGTATCGACACAAAACTCGGTTACTTTATTTGCTTTTGTGGTTTTTAATGCGATGTTTTTTGCAACAGGTAAAATTTCTTCATAATTTTGTTCTTTACAATATATAACAAGCTCTTTATTTGTTTTATTTATCCAAACGATTTCTCCGTTAATTTTTAAACCGCTGTTGACTAATTTTATATTATTAATATTAATATCTTCGTCAATATTTTTATTTACAATTTTTACCGTTAAAATCCCATCTTTTATATTTTCTCTGTTTTTGTTTATTACATCTTTTACATCATTTATAAATTCATAATTAATGTAATAGTGTGTTGCTGCAGAAATACCAAACATTGATATAACTGCTCCGATTATTATTTGAATAGCAAGCAAGAAAGGTAATGTTCCCGTTATTACCGATAAAGAAATTACGCTTAAGGAAAGTGCAGCTACAACCTTTTTTAAAATGTCTGCTTGTTTTACCAATGTTTTAGCACCTTGTTGCCTGCCATGTTCATGTGCATTTTTAAAGCTGGTTGGAGTGAAAAATATTTCCAATGTTTCTTTTAACACAACATAAATATTAACTAACGATGGCGGAATACCTTTTAATAAAAACTCATAAACTTTGGATAAATTGGAATTTTTTATTCCTGCCATTTTTTTATTTTCAATTGAATTTATGTTACCAACTTTTATTGATGCCTCATAAATATCACCGGTTTTAAGTTTATCTGTATCGGAATGTTCATAATCGGCTTGAGGAATAAACATTTTTATAAAATTATTACCTGTATGAATACCTGTTAAATTTGCCAATACTGCAACTATTTTTTGATAATTGGTTAAATTTGTTTCTTTATCAACAATATTGGATACACACAATTTTTTATCTTCCACATATAAAAATATAGGCTTATCAACGGCAAGATTATTACCGTGAACAAAAGCATTTTTTAGTAGTTCATTTATGGCAATACTGAAATTATTTGTAATGTTAAAATCCGATTTCTTTTTTAATTCCCGTGTAAGCATATTCGATAATTCCACAAAAAATTCTTTATTCAAATATTGATACATAAATATCGAATCTTTAATGGAAGTTTCTTTCAAAGAGAAAGGAAATAATGCAATCTTTTTACCTTGACTTAAATAATTAAATAAATCCGAAATAAATTGTTCTTTGTCTTTTATAAAAGAATCCAATGTAAAAACACCGATATTTTCTTTATTTAAATCAATTTTATCAAAATCATGCATGTTTAGCATGTTTTTTACCAAATCAGAGTTGAAATTCTTTAAGTTATACGTGTATTTTTGCTCATACTCAATATAATCTCTTTCATTGAAAATATATATAGTTTCAATGATATCATCAATGTTTTTTGTTTTATCATTAAAAGACAATAATTCATTACGCAATTCATTTAAATCCTTTTCTTTTGCTAAAAAATTAAAATGATCACCGTTTATTGCTTTTATGTTTAATTTATATTCTCCATAGCTTACATACGTCGGTTTTAAAGAAAACAATGTCCCATCTTTTTTTTCTATAACAAAATTGACATTTTCAATAGTTTCAAATTCAAATTCATTTCTTTTTAGTATATCTTCCATATTATTTGATAATTTTATTAAAAATTCGGTTTTATTGTTATTTGACAAACTATCCATACAATTTTGATTTATATATCCTCTTTTTATTAAATAATCTGCCGTATCTTCATCAATTTTTATTTTGTCAAACAAACTTTTTTTATCAATGGCATTTTCTTTTTTAGATATTGTTGTAATCCACAATCTGTCATTAGGAGTTCTGTTGTCTTTATTACGGCTATTATCCGAATATTCAATATTTTCGGATTTTCTCATTTTTTGTATTCCTATCCCTTGTCCGTGCCATTCTCTTACAGTAGCTATAAATTTTTTATAAATGTTTGAATTTTTATTATTATCGTTATTGTTTATTATTTGAACTTCAGTAATTTTATTATTTTCAATATTTGTTTTTATTATTATAGGAGATAACAAATCTGCATTATTTCCGTGGACTATTGAATTTTTTAAAATTTCAAACAAAGAAAATTCTATATCTTTATTATCCATTTTCCAATTTTCAGATATTATTTCCGCAAATATCTTTTTAAAATATTGAAGTTTACGAAGTGTTATATCAAAAAGTTTATTTAAAGCAGGTAAATCTTTGATATCATTACCTATATACGGATAAACTATTATCGGAATTCCATTTTTTAAAGCATAATTAATATTGTTTCTTATAATCTTTTTTTTCTTTTCATCATCATTGTTATTTAGCATCTGTAAATTCAAAACAATATTTACATTACTCGTATCTTCTACTGAACTTAATTCTTCTTGTGAGATATCTGTTATTTTTTTAGAAGCATCAATTCCGATATTATTTAAAAATTCTTTATTTTCTTCATTTCTCTTTTTAACTGAATCATTATCATAATCGAAATTAATTATTTTCTTATCATACAGACGATAAAATTTGACATTTTCTTTAAAACTTATAGTAAAATCTTTATTATTTTCTTTTATTGCTTCTATACCGTATTGCTCCAATTTTTCCGTTCCGAGTTTGCTTAAATATTCTATTTGTCTGCTATCATTTAAATTATCATTATCATCAACGGCACGAACTGCCAACTTGCCTTTTATCGGTTGAATATAAATATACTTTGAATTGTAACCTTTATTATCCGGTAGTTCAATTATAAAAGAAGTATCGTAACTGTTAGCATATTTTCCATTATACTCGACATTTCTTTTTATCTTTTCGATTTTTATTGATGCCTCATAAATATCACCGGTTTTAAGTTTATCTATATCGGAATACTTATAATCAAGCCGGGGATTACTTTTTATAAAATCAATTCCTTGATGATATCCTGTTAAATTTGCCAAAACGGCTAACGATTTTTGATAATTTCCGGCTATATTTTTCTTATCAACTACATTTGTTATATAAAGTCTGTTGTTTTTAATATATAAAAATATGGGTTTATCAAAGGAGAGGTTGTTACCGTGAACAAAAGTATTTTTTAAAATTTCAGATATATCATTATCGGCATTTATTTTCATTTGTTTGGATAAGTAGGCAGATATAGGTTTGAAAAATTCACGATTTACATATTTATATTTATATATTGAATCTTGTGCAGATGTTTCAGGTGAAGAAAAAGGAAACAAAGCAACAAGATTACCTTTTTGCAAAGAAGAAAATAAATTTTCTTTAAAGCTTTCTTTATCTTTTATAAATTCGTTTGTTCCTAAAGTAATTAAGTTTTCTCTGTTAAAGCCCATTTTATTAATTATTTCTTTTTCAATAAACTTATGCCTATTATTTGATAATCTATATTTATTTAAAGTTTTTTCATATTGTACTTTGTAATTGTCAAATTCGTTGTCATCTATATATGTTATATGAATATTTTTTACATTTTCTATTAAATCTTTTATTTTTTCTTCTCCAAAATATCTGTCTAAAACATTTCCGTTTTCTGCATTTATTCCCAATAAACCGAAAGATATACTGTTATTGTCGTTTGTTTCTACAATAATATTTATTTTATTAAGTTTTTTTCTTATTTCGGAATTAGGTCCTAAATTAAAAAGAGTTTTATCCCATTCGTCAAATATCATTTTTAATATTTCAGATTTAGTTCCTTTTAAAATTTTCAACAATTCATTGTCCGGTATTGAGATTATATGTTCAATAAAAAATTCAGCAATATTATCTTCAATATCTATTTTCGATTTTATTTCATTTTTTATTTTATTCGAATTGTTTTTTTGTTTTAATTTTAAACTTGCTGTAGATTTGGTCCTTTCTTCATTATTAAAATTATCCGAATAATTGAAGAAATTATCTTGATCGGACATTTTTTCTATTCCAAGTCCGAACCCCGCTAATCCCGCGACAGCTGCAATATGCTGCAATACGGAGTTTGTTTCTTCTTTTGAAAAATTATTTAATATTTTAACTTGAAAATTTTCTTTATCAAATTCAACTGTTATCGGTTTTGATAAATCCAAATGGTTTCCGTGAACGATGGCATTTTTTATCATTTCTATAAGACCGTATCTTAATTCTTTTTCCAAAGCAGTTTTTGTTTTATCGTCTAAATTATCAATTTTTTCATTATCAAACAATTTGTCTCTGTAATTATCACAAAAATTAGAAATAACAGAATTTAAATTTTTATATAATTGAACAAACATATCGTAATCCTGCTCGGATATTTCACTTTTAACTTTTTTGTGATTATAATTTCGTAAAGGATAAATTGTTATTTTTTCACCTTCTTTTATATTTTTATCAATTTTATTCAGAATATTAATGATTTGATCCGGATTAGATCTTATTAAATCCTCAAGAAAGATATTTTCGCCAATATTATCTTTAATATTTTGTTTTTCCAAAATATTTGTTCCTTTAGAAAAATATTTTCTTGATAATTCATCTAATGTAACGGTTGCAAATTTTATCTGAGAAAATTCCGAAACGGGAATTATTTTTATATTTTCATTTAATTCTTGTGCTTTTGTTATAACGGTATTTTCTTTTTCATCCTTAATTTCCAAACCGTAAGCCCAAGGGAAAAAATATTCCACTCCTTCCTGCATAATATTATTGTTTTTTGCCGTTATGACATAAGATTTTTGCTTAAACGGTGCAGTAAAAGGCATTACATAAAACATATCTTGTTCTGATATTTTAACAATAAAAGAATTTTTGCTTTTCCCTCTATAAAGAACATTTTCATTTTTATTGTCATTTAATTTTAAACTTGCACGGGATATTTCTCTTTTATTATCTTTAAAATTATCAAAGTATTGCCAACCGGTATTTTCCGTTCCGGTTTTAATAACTTTGTTGTGGCTTTTACGAAAACGGTTTAATTGCTCATTGATATCTTCAATACCTTTACCGTATCCGCGAAGCTTAGAAGCAAAAGTGATTAGTTTTTTATATACATCTTCTTCACCTGCTTTATTTTCGTTCAAAATATCAATTTGTGAATTTTCTTTATTGAAGTTTAATATTATCGGT
>NZ_CACWEU010000072.1:0-12042 GCF_902760015.1 Candidatus Ruminimicrobium bovinum | reverse complement strand
TCAAACTTATAAAAATTTAGAAATAATATTAATTGACGATGGTTCAACTGATAATAGCGGAAAAATTTGTGATGAATACGCTACAAAGGATAAAAGAATAAAAGTAATTCACAAACAAAATGGAGGAGTATCTTCTGCAAGAAACGTCGGACTTGATATTGCAAAAGGAGAGTATATTGGTTTTGTTGATAGTGATGATTACATAGAACCTGATATGTATGAAGAGTTATACAATACAGCAATAGAAACAAAAACAAAATTGGTTGTTTGCAATTACTTAAGAGGAGACAATGATTGTTGGATAGTAAATAGAGATTTCCCTGACAAACATATTTTAACAGTAACAGAAACTTATAAATATCTTTATAAATGTGAAAGTGTTTATACAAAACTGTTTAATAAAGATATTATTAAAAATATTTTTTTTAATGAAAACATAGCTTTTGGTGAAGACAGATTATTCTATATGGAAGCTTATAAAAGAGTTGATAAAATTGGTTGCTTGCCAAGTGCTAAATATTATTACAGAAGAACTATAAATTCTGCTACAAGTTGTAGTCATTTCAAAAAAAACTTTTTAGGTTTTATTGATGTTTTAACTTTAGAAATGGATTTTGCTGAAAAAAACAATTTAATCGATCTAAAAAATTTTTTATATAACGAACAAATAAATATAGCAACCAAATGGCTTGGATTTATTGCCGCTGAAGACGAACCTGACATTGAAAGTGCAAAAACACTTCTAAAATATATTAAAAAAAATCTTTTTAACTTTTTTAAAACAAAATCAAAAATTAATAAAAAATTTTTTATTTTAATTGCTTGTATAAATTTTAAATTAGCAAGCTTAATTTACAAACTATTGTTAAAACTAAAGGTAATAAAATGAAAAAAATAAAAAAATATATAAAAAATAAAATTCCTTTCAGTAAAAAAATATATAAACAATTTATTTATTTAATTCAATACTTTCAATATTTAATTGTAATACAAAGGCAAAAAAAAGTTTATAAAAATTTATGTTTAGTTGCAAAACAAAATAAAAGAAAAATAAGAATAGCTTTTTTAGTAAATGAAAACGAAAAATGGTGTTGTCAAAGTTTGTATGATAAATTAAAACAAAGTAATCATTTTGAGTCGATTATTTTCTTAACATCAATTGATCATAGAATAGATATTAAAGAAAAGAATAAAAAGAATATTGAATTTTTTAATAAATATTGTGAGAACATTCAAATTGTTTACGATATTAAAAATGGAAATTTTTATAATTTAAAAAAATACTCTCCTGATATTGTTGTTTATCAACAACCATGGGATATATCAAAAAAACAAAACATATTTTCTATAAGTAAATTTGCTTTAGCAATATATATACCATATTGTTTTGTAGAATCTTGGAAAATAATAGAATCTCACATTATAGATTTTAATTATTTGCTATTTAGAAAATATATTTCACATACTTTAATAGAACAAGAATATATAAGAAAAGGGTATAAAAGAAAAAATTTAAAAATAGTTGGTTATCCAAAATTAGAAAAATATTTAGATAATAAAAAATATGAAAAAAAATACATAATTTATGCCCCTCATTTTTCTGTAAAACAAACTACAATAAAATTTGGAACTTTTGATTGGAATGGAGAATTTATTTTAGAATATGCAAAAAAACATCCTGAATTTAATTGGATTTTTAAACCTCATCCACAATGCAAACATAGTTTTATAAAAGCTAAGATATTTAAAAATATAAATGAGTTTAATGATTATTATAATGAATGGGGAAAAATTGGAATCGTTTATGATAAAGGTAATTATATAGATTTGTTTAAGCAAACAAAATGTTTAATTACTGATTGTGATAGTTTTCTCATAGAATTTTTACCTACAGGTTATCCTGTAATAAATTTAAAAAGAGCAGACTCTAATCCTCTATTACAAATTACACAAGAAATAATAAAAACTTACTATCAAGTTTATAATTTAGAAGATTTAAAAAAAGTTTTTCTTGATGTTTTGGAAAATAATATAGATATAAAAAAACAAGATAGATTAGAATTGATAAATAGATTAGGGCTTGTTACTGAGGCATCTGATAATATTATTGAAGATTTAGAAAATATTTTCTATCAAGATAATATAAAAAAAGATAAATAAAGAAATTAACAAACTATAATAGCCAAGTATTATTTATTTGAAATAGAGGTGTTTCACTTGGATAAAAACAAATTAATAATAAAAAAATTACTTGTTAGAGATTTGAATTATTATCAAATTGAAAAATTAATAAGAGATGCATTTTCTGTTATAGTAAAAAAAGGAATAAATGCAGTATCTGCAAATATAACAATAGATAAAATTATAGCTAAGCAAGTAAATGAAACTTTTTCAATGTTTTATGATAATGATATAGTAGGGATACTAATATATCGGATACAAGATAATATTTGTTATGTGGATAAATTGGCAGTATCCACTAAATATCAATCTTTAGGCATAGGAAAAACTTTAGTTAATGAATTATTTGATGAATGTAAAGTTTTGAAAATAAAAAAAATTTGGCTTTATACATTTGAATATAGTCGTAATATGAAATTTTATGAATCATTAGGTTTTATTAGATGCGATGTAACACATAATCCAAATTATTATTTTTCAATAATTTATTCTAAATATTTCAACAAGAATAAAATTAGAGATTATTTTTTATATTTCAGATATAGCCTAAAAAATTTTTTATATAAAAAAATAATTTATAAAACTCCTAATAAAATTACATATATTGGTTTAATATTATTAAAACTAAAAAACTTTATTAAAAAATATGTCTTTAAAAAATGAAACTATTAAAGGAACTATTTGGAGTTCTATAGAAAAAATATCTTTTCTTGGGATACAATTTATTTTACAAATTGTACTTGCAAGATTACTCACTCCAAAAGATTATGGAATTATTGGTATATTGGCAGTTTTTATTGCAGTATCAAATACATTTATTGATTCAGGTTTTACATCTGCATTAATACAAAAAAAAGATAGAACAGAAGTAGATTTTTCAACGGCTTTTTATTTTAATTTGGTGATATCAATGATTTGTTATAGTATTTTATATTTTTCTGCACCATACATTGCGAAATTTTATCAATTGCCTATTTTAACTTCTATTACAAGAGTATTGTCTGTTAGCTTAATATTTATGGCAATATCTGCAGTTAATAGAACAAAGCTTCAAATAAAATTGGATTTTAAAACTCAAGCAAAAGCAAGTTTAACTTCAGCTATATTATCCGGGATAATAGGAATTTATTTGGCATATAAAGGTTTTGGTGTATGGGCTTTGGTTGCACAACAAGTAAGTAATTCCCTCTTTAATATGTTATTTATGTTTGTTTTAATTCGTTGGAAACCATTATTTGTTTTTTCTTTTACATCATTTAGAAAAATGTTTTCTTATGGCATGAATTTAATGTTTTCTAATTTATTAGATAATATTTATATTAATTTTAGACCTCTTATTATCGGCAAATTTTTTTCAGCCTCAACTTTGGGACTATATTCAAGAGCTTATCAATTTGCAAGTTTCCCTGTAAATATGTCCAATAGTATTTTTGTAAGAGTTGCTTTTCCTTTATTTAGTAAGGTTCAAGATGATTTAACAAAATTACTAAATATTTATCGTAAATTTTTAAAAATAATATTTGGTATTTATATTCCTATAATTTTTTGTTTATTTCTTGTTTCAAGACCTTTTATTATTGTTTTTTTAGGTAATAAATGGTCTGGTTCTATTGTATTATTAAGAATTTTATCACTCGCTTTTATGTTCAGTTGTTTCACAAATATTAATGCTTCTCTTCTGCTATCAAAAGGATATAGCAATATCGTTTTAAAGTTAAATCTTATTCGGAAAGCAATAGCAATATCAATTTTTTTTATAATGTTGCCATTTGGATTGAATGCAATATGTTGGGGAATATTTATATATGGATTAATTTCATTATTTTTAGGAATGTTTTTTGTAAATAAAAATTTTAATTTAAATTATAAAATTCAAATTTTTGATATTCTTCCAATATATATTGTTTCTATAATTTGCACAATTATTTCTTATTTAATGTTTATGTCTATCATCTCAAATATTTTGCAATTAATATTGTTAACTGTTTCATTTGGCACATTGTATTTATCTATATCATGGTTTTTTAAATTTGATTTTTTAACAGAAGGTATTAATTTATTAAATAAAAAGCTATTAAATAAATAGGAGTAGATAATGAAGAATACAAGTAAAAGAATAATAACTTTTGGCGTTTTTGATATGTTTCATTTTGGACATTTAAATTTATTTAAAAATATAAAAAAACAATTTGGACATGATAGTTTTTTAATAGTTTGCGTTCAAAGTTCAGAATGTATTTTAAAATATAAACCAAATAGTAAAATTTTATATTCAACAGAAGAAAGAGTAAAGATGGTTAAAAATATTAAATTAGTTGATGATGTAAAAATTTATGATGATATAGATATAGATATACAACAAATAGATTTTGATGTTTGGGTAAAAGGACCTGATCAAGAACATAGCGGTTTTCAAAAAGCCATAGAATATTGTAAACAAAACAATAAAGAAATTTTTATTATGAATAGGACAGAAGGAATTTCTTCATCATATATAAAAAATATAGTCGGTGATTTTAAAATAAAATAATAGTGGAGTATTTAATATGAATGAAAGAAATATAGGAATAGATTTACTTCGATTGTTGGCGATGTTTATGATAGTTTTATTACATATTAATTTAAGAGCATACTTATACATTGATTTCTTGTCCATTTACGTTTTTGAATCATTTTCAATAGTTGCAGTAAATTGTTTTGTTTTAATTTCAGGATTCTTTTTGATAAAACAACAATTTAGACTAAAAAAACTAACATCTTTAATTTTTGAAATATGTTTTTATACATGGGTTTGTTTTATAGCTGCTTTGATTATTAATATACCTATGGATATTAAAATGCTTATACAAGGTTTTTTTACAATATCTTCCGGATTTCATTGGTTTATAACTTGCTACATAATGCTCTATATTTTATTTCCATTTATTAATAAATTTATTTACTCATTATCATTAAAACAAAAACATATTTTTGCAATATTAACTATTTTATTATTTTGTATATGGACTACTGTTCCAAACATAAATAGACAATCCGCGATAAGAGGTTATAGTATTTTATGGTTATGTGTTTTATATTATTTTGGAGCATATCTTCGGTTAGTTTTTGTTGAAGGAGATAAAAAAGAACTTTTTAATAAAATATCAAATTTTTCAGGATATGGGTATATTATTTTTTCTTTAATCACAGTGTTTTTTATGTTTCTGTTAAATTTAATTAATAAAGATGTTGGGATTGCTTTAAATTATAACAGTTTGTTTGTGTTCTTTGCAGCAATATGTCTTTTTATTTTCATGTATAGCCTAAATATAAAAAATAAATCTATTAATAAAATTATTACATTTTTTGCTCCAGCATCTTTTGGTGTGTTTTTATTAAGTGATAATCTATTTGTTATATACTATCAAAAAATATACTTAACCAAAGATTTTTTCTTACAATCATTCAATATGCCATTAATGGTTTTAATCTGTGCGGTTAGTATTTACATTGTTTGTCTGCTAATATCTTCAATTTTTCATAAAAGAATTTTTAATTTTTCGGATAAATATATTTATCCAATAATAGAAAAAATTTATATTAAAACATTAAAATGAAAAAACAAAGAATATTTTATTTTGATTTTTTAAGAATATTTGCCGCTTTAGCCGTTGTTATGGCAAGTCAATATAATTTAACAGGAATATACCACTATAGTGCTTGTTTTTTGGATGGGATAGTAAGATGGGGTGTTCCTATTTTTGTAATGATAAGCGGAACATTATTTTTAGAACCTAAAAAAACAATTACAATAAATAATATTTTAAAAAAATATATTTTTCGTATTGCTATTTTATTTGTTGTATGGTCATTGTTTTATAGTTGTATAAATTGTGTTACAAGAGATAATTTGAGTTTTTCATTTATTCTAAAACATATTGTTATAGGACATTTTCATCAATGGTTTTTGTATATGATAGCTGGACTTTATTTAATTACACCATTATTAAGACCTATTACTGAAAAGAAAGATAAAAATTTACTTTTGTATTTATTAATAATATGGTTTGTTATGGCAAGCATAGTTCCTTTTATAAAATTTATAATCCCGCAAACAGAAAAACTTTTTGATGTAATGATAAATAAAATACATTTTTCTTTTCCGTTATCTTATTTAGGATATTTTATTTTAGGGTACTATTTACATAACTATATAAATATAAAAAATAAAATTTTAATGATTATTATTCTTTTTGTTTGTTTATTAGTTACAGTTTTAGGAGATATTAAATATTCAATACCTGGTAAACAATCTTTTTTCCTCAATAATTTTTGTCCTTTTGTAATTATCACAGCAATCTCAATATTTTTGTTTATAAAAAATAAATGTTTATCAATTGAACAATCAAATAAGTTTATACTCAAGTTGTCAGATTTAACTTTAGGTGTTTATTTAATACATCCTTTCTTTATAAGAATTTCAAAAAAATTAAATTTATTTATCATTATTAACTCCACATTAAATGATTATAATTTTTTCACAATACCAATAATATTTATTTTAGTTGGTAGTTGTAGTTTTTTATTTGTTTATTTACTTTCAAAAATACCTATAATAAAAAAATATTGTTTGTAACCAACTATCCTCAACGAAAAACCTTTAGTCATCAAAATATTCAGGAAATAAATTTTTATAATGTCTTCTCTCTTCATCTTCTATTTTGTTTCTTTTTCGTTGACAAATCTTTTCTATAAATTTGTCTATATATTTTAATTTAGGATTAATAAAATCAATAAATTCAAATATAGCTATTAAAGCCAATATAATCTCATAGGTATTGATTTTTGCATTTATAATAACATTTATTGTGCAATATATAAATAATGCTAAAGTTATAAAATATACTATTTTTTTTAATAAGTTTAAAAATTTTTTTCTTTTGAAATAAGAAGTCGTGCCTTTACTTTTTATATCTTCTGCTATTGTTTTTATTTTTTTGTTCTTTTCTAGTTCTATTTCATTGTATATTTCTTGTGCTTTTTCATTAATTTTTTTACCAGTATATCTTTTTAAAACTTCTTCTTTTATTGAATATATTGTTTCGTCTGTCAAATTGTTTTCATTTCCGTGTATTTTTTCCATTAAAGAAATTCTTTTAGCGTAAATATCTGTTCTTAAAATAAAAGCTTCATCATCACTAATATTTCCTTCGTTTTTTATTTTTTCTAATTTATTGAAAAATTTATTTAATAAATCAGATGAAGGTTCTACTGATAGTCTTGCATTTTCTATTAATTTTAATTTAGGATAGTCTTTATTGATACTAAAATTTTTAATCCATACTATAGCAGATAAATCTATATCAGTTATGATAGGAAAAAAAGAATTGCTAAAAATGTGTTCTAAGTCTTTGTTTTTATTAATTAAAATAGTTAGTCTTTTGCTGGTTGTAACAAAAATAGCTTTTGAATTTTCAATAAGGTTTGATTTTACTCCATTTCTCAATCTAAAAATTGCGGATATACTTTGAACATCTATTTTATTAGCATAGTCTCTTACATTCCTATTAATTTTTAGATAATCCTCAAGTTTAGTTTCATCTATTAAATATTCTTGTTTTATGTTATCATAGTTAGGAGATTCAACTATATCAATATCTAAATTTTTAATCTTTTCAGCTATGTTTAGAAAAATTCTGTCTACATCATCGGGAGAATATTTCTGTTCATCTAATCCATCTAAAGTTGTTTCAGATATATTTCCAGTACTTATTGAATTTTTATATTGAGACAACACTGCTTTTGCTTCTTTAATATTATGTTCGAAACAACAAATTTTAGCACCATTGTTTTTCAATATTGTTATCAATTCTAATATAGCTTCTTTTTCTTCTACAGAATGACACCTTAATAAGTTTAATATTAATCTTGTATCTAAATAAAATGTTACATTTTTAAACTTTGATTTTAAAATATTGTTGTTTTCTGATTGCAAAAAAATAACTGTTGAAATAAAAAAACCTTCTAACATCTTAATTAAATAATCAAAAATATAAGTTTTATTTTTGCTTTCTTTAAGGATAAATTGTCCTATAAAATAATTAAATTCGTTTCCCTTAGCAACATCTAATTCCAATATATCTATATTTTTAAATATAGTGGTGCCTTTTTTAGCAAAGAAAGAAACCAATTCTTTTTCAAGGATATCTGTATTTATCTTTTTATAATTTTCTTCAAAAAATTTTCCAAGACTTTCTATAACTATTTGAGTTTCTTTTTTCGATTCAGTTTTTTGTTTGTCAAAGTTTTTAACGAAATTGCTTAAATCTTTAATTAGAAAAAAGTTTTTATCTTTTCTCTTTAATGTTTTTTCTTTTGTTAATCTAGTTAACATTTGGCTTATAACATTTCTAGGTATATCATTATATCCAAATTCTCTTTTAAAGTTTTCTGTTATCAAATTTATATCTATTGCTTTTTCAATAACTGTATTTTTGGCAATAATATAACTCAAAAAGGGCAATAGTAAGTCTATAGTATCTTTCCTTTTCTTTTCCCATATTGAACTTAACATGGATGTGCTTATAAGTATATTGTTTGACATAAAAAGTCTCCTATATATTTAGTAAAATACAATATCAATTATTTTATCTTTCACCACATGGAATATGATAAGCTTTATTTTTTCGTATATCTTGTTCTATATCCATTCTACCTGCTTGTTGTTTATTAAGTGTATAATATACATAATATAATATAGTTCCTTTTTTATTTCTTTTCCAACAATCTCTCCTATCATGACTAGCTAATCTGTTTTTTACATCATGAGATTCTCCGATATCTAATAAATAATATTTACCATTAAAACTATCAATAATTGCATAAACACCAGACTTGTTTTCAATTGAATCTGTATCAAAATGTGGACCAGCAAAACTATAAATATTACCACTCATTCCTTGTATTTTCATTTAAAAAACTCTCCATTCATAAATTTTCACCAATAGGCAATTAAATAATAATTGCCTATTGGATTTTGTTACTGAATTACAACGCTACTTTTTTTTCTTAACCGTTTCTGTGACAGTTGTTTTTGGGTGAACTTTTGCATAACTGGCTTTAACGTATCTGCCAGTAATCGCGCTTCTGTTGACTTTTGTCATAGTGTCTACCTCCTTATAAATTTGCGGTAAACACTAGAATTTGATACAATCGAAATGTCCGCAGATCATCAAATTTGGTGATTACCTGAAGTTTTAGTTCCCGCAAGAAACTAAAACTTTTGTTTGGGTAGAGAAAAAATTTATTTTTTCTCTACCCTTTTTTATATAGTGTTACAATTCTATATATTCGTTTAATCTTTCAACTAGTTCAAAAACTGTAGTTGAAGGATTTCGATCATAAATCTTTTCATTATAATATTCGTTTAGTAATTTTTTAGCATTTTTTATTGCTACATCTTGTTTATCTTTTAACAAGTAATATGTTTGTAAATCATTTTTTTTATATTTTTGTGGCATTAATTCATTCAATTTTGATATATATTGCTGTCTCGATATTGCAGATTTCATATATTTAAAATGCAACAAATACCATAATTCAAAACATTCGATAGAATATGCTATTTTGATGCCATTTTGTTTTGCCAATTCAAAGACATTATTAAAATTTACTTTCTTAAAATCATCTCTATCGAAAACACACCAAACTTCAATATATGGTTCGTTCATTTTTTCTTTTTTTTCTTTAAGTCTAATAGCTTTTTTTACTAAAGAATCAGTATTATATCCAGTTCCTTCTATCTCGACATCAATCTTTAAATTATTATCTTCACTAAAAGCATTAAAATAATTCGGTTCAGTTTGTTCTCCTTCACAAACTATTAAAATAGTATCTCTTATGTTTTTTCTAGGTAGATATTTTCTTTGTTTATAATAAAAATTATTATTTCTATTCATATAAAAAATCCTCTAAAGATGAAGAAATAAATGGAATTGCTCCATATTTGCCTAATATATAATCTTTTCCATAGGAAGCATCTTTTCTTACTTTAAAATCAGCTAAAGAATATATCTCCGTTGCTTCTTTTTTGTTTTTTTCAGCAAACCAAATTTGATCTCTTCTGAATAATTTTGATGTTAGAAGATTAGTATCATGAGTTGTAAAAATCAATTGCCCTTTTGTATTTTTTATAGAATTAAATTCTTTTATAATTAATTTAGTTATCAAAGGATGCAAACTGCAGTCCAATTCATCAACAATAAAAATTCCACCATTTGTTAAAGTTTCTACCATTGGTAAAAAAATGTTGTATATTATTTTTTGTGTACCTACAGATTCCATTCCTAAAGAAAAAGTTGTATAACTCGTTTTGTTATTTTTCCCATCTTTATCATAAACTTTATGTTTTGTTTTTATTATAAAACTATTATTTTGAAAAATATCTATGAGATCTTTAGGAAAATCATCAGGAATTGGCTCTTTTTCGACAATAATATCTACAATTGAAATATCTATGTTTTGTAAGAAAGATATTAACATATTTTTAAATTTTTCGTCATTATAAATTCTCTTTGCAGTATTATATTTAGTGGTAGTTCTTGTATATATTAACTTTCTAAACCAATTCATTATCTTGTCAGCTATTTCATTGTTGAATTGTTGAGCAACATTTAAAAATAAAGCATTGTTCCTTGTTTTTGTAACTATTTCTTCAAAATCTTTCTTGAGAATATGGTTAAATTCATAATGATAGCCTTTTATTTCTTCATTTTTTTTATCCAATAAAATTTTTCGCTCTCTTGTAAAAATCATCTTAGGTTTTATTTTGTTTGCTTCCAAATTATATTCAAATAAATATTCCTTGTTTATTTCTTTATTATAAATTTCAAAGCCATAAATATATTTTTTATTATCTGGTGTTATAAAAACTACTTCAAAGGAGGATGGATTTTTAGTTGAATCTTCACATAAAGCAAATGGTTTTATATTTAAAATACATTCTTTGTTAAAAGAAAACAACACAACATCTCTCATGTATGATAAAGCATTTAAAAAATTTGTTTTTCCAGAAGCATTTGCTCCATAAAAAACTGCACTTTTTAATAATTTAACATTTTCTATGGATAAAATATTTTCTTCTATCTCGTTTTTTGATGTTGCGGTCATATCAAAAGTTGTTAAATCTTTAAAAGATAAGAAATTTTTTACTGAAAATTGAATTAACATTTTTTTATTCCTCAACTATTGAAATATTTTTTTCTGTTAAGATTATAGTATTTTTTGTATTTTAAAGTCAAATTTTGTGAAAAAATCTCATTTTTTTAGATTAAAATATTAGTATTTTAATCTAAAACTCTAAAATGTTTTTTCAGAAAAACTAGAAACATATAAAAATAATTATAAGATGGCAAAAGAGATTTTACTTGTGTTGATAATATGTTTAACGGCGAACGACAGTTTAAAGATTAAAGTTTATGGTGTCCTTAAGACAAATTTCCATAGATTCCGTGTTGTAGCACGGGATGACAGAGTGAAAAGACAAAAAAAAGACACTGGGTCTGACCTCCGCTATCCAGCAGTGGTCAATCCCCAATATCTGTATTTATTCTAATACATTTATCTTTTTATGTCAAAAATTAATCTCTTAAAGAGAAAGACACTGTATGTGGCCTCCGCTATCCAGCAGTGGCGACATACAATGCCCGTGTAATAATTCTAATACTTTTATCTACTAATGTCAAGAATTTCTTTGTTTTGTTTTATAATAATTATTTTCCTTATGAGTTTAGAATATTTAAATTGTTTTGCTATTTGAGAAATAGCTTTTGTCTCATCTATTTTTATTCTTCTTAAATCAATAATAATATTTTTAGATTGTTT
>NZ_CACWEU010000071.1:0-4627 GCF_902760015.1 Candidatus Ruminimicrobium bovinum | reverse complement strand
TAAAAAAACAATATTACATAAAAAGACAATATAAAATAGAAGAATTGTCAAAACAATATAATGAAGGTAAAATCAAGCCGGAAAAATATTATACTTTACTGTTGAAACATACCGAAAAGCTTAATATAAATTTAACAAAATACAAAAATACTTCTTTATATATCAATTTGTTGAAATTACAAAAAAAACTCAAATACAAAAAAATAAAAAAAGATTTGCAAAACGTATTATCATTAATAAAGCAACAAGTTCCTTATGAAAAATATTCAACTTTTTTAAAAGAAACCGATAATTTAAAAAACACGGATAAAATGTGTGTTTATATAAGAAAAATATCCGAAAATTATAATATTAATTTAACGGATGAATTTCCTGATTTAGATAAATATTTCGTTTATATTGAAACAAAACAAAAAATAAATCCGATTGATTTGTTAAAAGAAGAACAACAGCTTACAAGAGAAATAAATATCAAATTTTCAAATACAAAAGCACAGGCGGAAGTTGTATTTTTTACATATTTTGAAAAATATTTAAAACAATATTTAACCGCAAAAATTACACTGGATGATTATCTTTACTATAAAGAAAACATAGAAACATATAAAATGTTATGGAATAAATATGCCGATAACCAATTATTGACTTTATTAAATGATTACTTAGCCGAAACTGATAAGTTTTACGAAATAAATGTTGACAGAAACAGTTACTTTGCCGAAAATATTTTTGACGGAATAAAAATAAATAAATTATTGCAAATAAAAGACGGAATAAATGAAACGGATAAAATAATAAATAATATGGAACAAACAAAAAGAATAGATGTAGTTGTAACGGGAGGTTTTCACAGTGAAACAGTAACAAATATATTGGAGGAAAAGGATGTAAGTTATATAGTAATAACACCGAATATTCAGGGCGGGGTAAAAGAAGCCGAACAAACATATTACCAAACGGCTAAATTACAAAGTGAATTTGATTTTCAAACTTTGGCAACATTGCCGTTTTCGGCTTACGGAACAAATTATCGAACCGCAGTAGCTATAGAAGCTTTTCCTAAAGAAGCGGAAAAAATTTTCGGGAAAGCAGAATTTGATAGAGTAAAAAATTTAATAGAAAAAGGAAATATAACAGTAAAAGAAGAACATATAAGAAATATAAAAAAATACAGAAAAGAACTTGAAGATGATATTGATATATCAAATATACTGCAGCCGGATGATATAGAGTTAAAAGACTTAAAAGATTTAGTGAAAAGAATCGGAAATTTCATTTTTACCGATAATTTTTTATCTGAAGAAGATTTGGCTGATATTACAAAAAATATTGCCGAATTGATGAATAATGATGATTCTGATTTGGTTTTGGACTTTTTTGATAAATTGGAATATCAAATGGATATAATATTTTTTAGAATATTAAAAAGTTCAAAATTAAACAAAAGAATTAAAAAAGAAAATGTAAAAACTGCAATGAAAAAATATTTGGAACTTACCGATTATAATTTTGATGTGTTGGATGAGTTGTTTTATAGCACCCAAAAAATAGGAGATGCCGAGTTAAATGTAATTTTAAATGTATTACTTGATAAAGAAGACGAAAATAATTATAAAAATAAAAAATTCATAGAAGATAATATATATTTAATAACAGCTGTTTGTTCCAAATACAAAGGCGATGATTTAATTAAAGTTTTAAATTTGTTATCGGAAAAATATAAAAGTGATAAAGAATTTATAATAAATAATCCCGATAAACTTGTGCCTATAATAAATCAGCAACATTCCGCAGAATATTTGGAAAAAATTTTGAATTTGTTTTTAGAAAAAGATAAAGAAGGGAATTATAAAAATAAAAAATTTGTGGAACAAAATAAAGATTTTATCGTTACCGTTTGTAAAGCATATAAAAACGAAGATGTTATAAAAGTTTTAAATTTGTTTTTTGAAAAAGATGAAGAAATTAAAAATTTTATATCACAATTTACTCAAGATTTTAATTTTCATACCGAAGCTAATCAAAATATTACGGTATTGGTTGAACAACAACTTCCTGTTGAAGAGTTAAATGAATTTTTAAATATATTGCTAACTAAAGAAAACGGAAATTATGTTTATGAAAAATTTTTAAAGAAGATAAGGTCTTATTTTTTTGAACTTTTTTTTACAAGGTATTCCGTTGTGTCAAAAGATATGTTTAACTTAATTCTTAAATATATAAAATTTGCATATTCAACAAATATTGATGTGGATTTTAATTATAATTTAACAAAAAGTTTGTTTGATTCACTTAATGAAAATATTGATGTTTTACCTAAAGAACAGAAGGAAAAAATAATCTATAAATTAATTGCTGTCCTTAAAAAATATTCCGAAACAAATAATGTAATGGATACAAAAGTTAAAGAAATCAGAAACTTTTTATTTGATAATATAGAACCTTACGAACAGGCAGATAAACAAAAAACAAATCTTATTGCCGATATTTTTCTTGATAATTTTGAAAAAATGTTATTTGTTGTAAGAAAAGAAAATATTAATAGAGGGGAATATAAAGAAACAGATGATCTTATAGGTTTTATACTTACAAATTACGGCAGTAAAAAGAAAAATTTTATAAGGGAACCTAAACAAAGGGAAATGCTGGTCAAAATATTATCTTCTTATTACATTGAATTGGAAAAAATATTTGAAAGTTATGATGATAAAGAAATATCAAACTTTGATCATAACACAAATTCTTTTTTGGGATTAACCGTAAAAAATTCACAAATTACATTTATGACAGAAAAACAACAAAATGAACAATATCAGGAAAGAAAGGAAAAATTATTGGTTGAAAATATGGCATTGCTTTTTAATAAAATAAATCTTTTTAATTCCAAAGAACAAAATATAATATTTGATAATAATGTCGATAAAGCAAAAACGATATTGAATATAATATCAGGTATAAATGATTTTCAATTACTCAATAACAAAGTAAAAAAAATGTTTGTAAACGGTTATATAATAACACCTGCAACTTTAAAAGAATATTCTATTGATACGGAAGCAATTGAAAACAATAATATTAAAACAAGAAAAGGCAAAAATCCGCCGTTGATAAGAAATAAAGAAACAGCAAAACAAAGAAATTGTAATAATGCCGAACAGGTAGCAAAATTATTTACTTGCTTTGTTTCGGACAAAAAAAATAATAATGAAGAAAATAACAAAATATTTAAAGAAAAAACAGGTTTTACCATAGATGAAATAAAAGATAATTTTATTTTTATGAATGTAAAAATTAAAAACAAAGGTGCAGGTATATACGAAAGGTCTTATGATAAATTTGAAATATTGGAAATTTATGCGGATGATATAGTATATGCAATAGCGGAAATAATGCAACAAAAAGACACGAATGAAAAAAATGAAAGTTTTAATAATTTATTAAAACAAAATAACATTGAACATAATTTTAAATGCCCTTTATTTGACGGACCTTGTCTTATACCTTACAGCAAAATATTAAATGCAGGTTATGATATAAATGATTGCACGGGAATGTTGGCAGGCGGTTTACATAATGTGGATTTCAGAAATAACAGAATTTATACTCAAAATCATTTGCTATACGGTTATTATAAAAAAAATCGTTTAATTCAAAAATACGGTTGTCATTATGATGATAAAGATTTTCATATTTTTTCACTTGAAGATATTTTAGGTTTTAGAAGTGAAGACGGAAAAGGCGAATATGAATATGCCGACAGTGAAAGATTGTATTTTTTTGAAAGTATGGATTTTGTTTTGGAAGAAAAAAACAGAATAGAAAAAGAAAAAGGTATGGAAGAAGAACTTGCCGTGTATATAGAAACAGATGCATCCAACAGCAGATATCTTGAAGATATTGCTTTCTCGGTAACAACTAACGAATATTCATCCAATGATAATTTACTTGCACAGAATGAACCTGAAAAATTAAAAAAATTAAATTCAAAAATTAATTTTAAAGAAAAAATAAATGAAGCAAAAATTATTGCAACCCGCAACAGAATTATAAGAATATTATCAAAATATGAATATAATTTTATTGGAGAAAAAGCAAAGTTTGATATGGAAAAAGAACTTGCCGAAGACGGCACGGAAAAAGTTAAAGCTGAAGATGTGATAATTAAATTTAATACATCGGACTCTGTTATATTAAACAACTTTGTAAAAAATTTTTACACAATATCAAACGAATATCTTTCATTTTATGAAACAGATAAAAATGTTTATGCCGTTCCCGTAAATAAAAATGAGTTCTTAAAAATTAAAGTTAGTGAAGAGTCTAAAATAAATGTTGATAAACGATTTCGACAATTAAATAAAAATGATTTTGATAATGCCGTGTCTTTGAATTCACAAAATTTATCTGATGAAGATATTGAAAAGGCGGTAAAATATGTAAATGCTTATAAAGAAAGCAATATAATCTTTTTTAATAAAAATAAATTGAAAAAAATTGGAGAAAAGCAACAAAAACAATATTTGTCAAATTTGCTTAAAGATATTAAAGTTGAAATATCAAATATAATTAAAAAAGAAGACGGAAAACAGTTTTTGATTTTAAAATTAAAAGACGGTGAAAATAATAT
>NZ_CACWEU010000070.1:0-2096 GCF_902760015.1 Candidatus Ruminimicrobium bovinum | reverse complement strand
GAAAATACTTGGGTTTGGAAAAAGATTATTGTTATTAGTGTTGATATTAGTTTTTTCATTGGTTTATCATATAAATTTATATAAGTATAGGTATTCAAATCATTTTTAAGTTAGTAATCTAAACTATCTTTATTTAGTAAAAAATCGTATATTCCAATATGAATAATTCCATTATCATCTATCCAAGGTTTAAAATCATCTTTTGTTATAATAAATTTCTTAAAAAAATCTTTTACTACTAATAAAGGTCTGATTTCTTGTTTTTTCTTATCATCATCTTCAATATTAAGTGCTGATTGAATGTAATATTTGTTCATACCTCTATTTACTACAAAATCTATTTCACAAGTATTTTGATGTATAATGTTTTTGTTATTTTTGTTTCTAAATCTTACAACCCCTACATCTATAGAAAAACCTCTATTAGAAAGTTCATTATGAATAATATTTTCCATTATATGACTCTCTTCATACTGCCTAAAATTTAAAATCGCATTTCTTAAACCTACATCTACACAATAATATTTCATTGGAAAATCAAAATATTTTTTCCCTTTAACATCATATCTCCTTGCAAATTTAAATAAAAAAGAATCTTGTAAATATTGAAGATAGTTATATATGGTTTCATTATTTACTTTAATATTTTTTACACTTTTTAATGTGCTAACAATTTTATTTACATTAGTCAAAGAACCAATATTAGATGACAACAAATAACAAATCTCTTTCATTATGTCTAATAACTCAATATCATATCTTTCAACTATATCTTTAAAATAAACTTCTTCAAATAAATTTTTTAAATACTTTTCTTTATCTAAATCTTCTTTCTTATACAATATGTAAGGCAAACCACCATACAAACAGTAATTTTTAAAAGCAACTTTTACATCTTTTTTTATATAACTAAAATATTCTTCAAAAGACAAAGGATACACTTGAATTTCTTCTCCTCTACCTCTAAATTCTGTCATAACATCTTTTGAAAGTAATTTAGAGTTACTACCTGTCACATATACATCTATATTGCTCAAATGTGCTAATTCATTTAAAACACCATATAATTCTATCGGCTTATCAAAATGATTTTTTAGCTCCTCTTTAGATATCGCATATTGAACCTCATCTAAAAAAATATAAAATTTATCTCGTTTATTGATTTTTGATTTTATAAAATTATACAACTCAGTACTGTTTCTATATTTCTTATTTTTTTCTGAATCTAATTCAATGGAAACGATATTTTTTCTTTTTATTCCAGACTTTAGTAAATAATCTTTAAATATTTTAAATAATAAAAAACTTTTACCGCACCTTCTAACCCCTGTAATTATCTTTATCATATTATTGTTTCTAGCATCTATTAACTTTTTTAAATATTTATCTCTCTTTATATACACAATTGCTATTCTCCAATAAACATAAATTAAATAACAAATATTACTTACTTTATGTTATTATAATATAAATTCTATAACATATCAACCTATTGTATTAATTACTTTAACATTTTTAAGTTAATATTTAAAGATACATTATTCATATGAATTTAATAATACTTAGAAACTTTTAGCAACATAATAAGACTTTATCTATTTTTATAGTCATAGTTTCTCAATTTTTTTTAAAAATTTTAAATAAAATTTATCTACTTGCACTATTTTTAATATTATTATTGATGTCTTTTTCCATATTGTAATTATACACTAATCTCTTCTTTTAAAGCTTTTAACATATATTCACAAGCTTCTTCTTCTGTTTTGAAAATTTTATAATCATTTTTTCCACCTCTTTCATCAACATAATAAAATTCCCATATATAATAATTTCTTTGTAAGATGTATGTATCAGCTAACCAAGAACTCCCATTTATAGAATAAAAACTCTCTGGAATTTTTAATTTTTTTAATTCTTTTTTTTAGTTCTTCATGTTTCATAATATTATGTTTAAAATTTGTAATAGTACTTTTTTAATTTATTCATAATTTTTAACATATATTCACAAGCTTCTTCTTCTGTTTTGAAAATTTTATAATCATTTTTTTCACCTCTTTCATCAAAATAAAAATACTCCCAAATATTGTAATTTTGTT
>NZ_CACWEU010000069.1:0-11265 GCF_902760015.1 Candidatus Ruminimicrobium bovinum | reverse complement strand
TTACAATAATATCTTTTTCTTTTAATTTACCGACCACTGTTTTTAAATATTCTTTTTGGGAAACAACATCAAGCCCGCCCTCTGTTGTAACTTCCTGCCTTTTTTCCGGAACTATACAAACCGAATACGGTTGCAATTTCAAAGCAATGTTTATTATTTCTTCACATGCTGCCATTTCAAAATTAAGCTTTGTTCTTAAAGTGTTTTTTATATCAAAAACATCTTTATCCTGAATATGTCTTCTGTCTTCTCTTAAGTGCGTGGTTATGGAATCGGCACCTGCTTTTTCACAAATAGAAGCTGCCTGCAACGGACTTGGAAAATTTTCTTTTCTTGCCTGCCTTAAAGTTGCAACATGGTCAATATTTACACCGAGTTTTATCATTTATTTTTCCTCTATATAATACAACTATAGCTCAGAAGCTGAAAAGTTTAATAACAAATCTTTTAAAAATTTCTTTTGAAGCACGACTTGGAGCCGTTTATGAGTGCTGAAATTTTTAGAGTAAAAGACTATAAATTCTATAAAGTTTTTTAGTGCGACACTGTTTGAAGAAAAATCCGTTACATTATGTTGTTAGGATTTTTCACTGATGTTGGGCGGATAGTTGCGTAAGCAAGCTGTCCGGGGTTGTCGCACGGCTTTAAAAATTTCAAACGAATGGCGACACTGAGTGCGAAAAAGAGAATTTTTAAAAGAACTAAACTTTATTTTTTTCAACTTCTATAACTGCTACTTTTGCAATTTGTTGTGCAAGTTTTTTTATTTCTGTTTTATTTTTACCTTCAATCATAACTCTTAACAAATTTTCGGTTCCGGAATACCTAACCAAAACTCTGCCGTCATTACCTAATTTTTTTTCGGTTTGTTTTATAAATTTTAAAGTTTCGGGCAATTTTTCCAAAGGAACTTTTGTTTTAACTTTTTGGTTTATAAGTATTTGCGGATATTTTTTTATCCAACCGCACATTGCGGATAATGTTTTATTTTGTTCAATTAATATATTCAATAACTGCAATGCACTTGTAAGCCCGTCACCCGTATCAAGCAGTTGTTTAAATATAATATGTCCCGACTGTTCACCGCCTAAAATTGCTTTATATTTTTTTAAGTCCTGATATACATATCTGTCACCGACTTTGCTTGTAACAACATTTATTTTCTGTTCTTTTGCAGCTTTAAGCAACCCGAGGTTTGCCATAACAGTAATTACAAGTGTGTTGTTTTTAAGTTTACCGTTATCTTTTAAATATTTTGCAACTACACCCAAAAAATAATCACCGTCGCGAACATTGCCTTTTTCATCAACGGAAATTACCCTGTCGGCATCACCGTCAAAAGCAAAACCGCAAAAAGCTTTTTGTTTTTTTACCGTCTGTGCAACAACTTCCGGATGTAATGCACCGCAGTTAAAATTTATATTTTTACCGTCAGGTTTATTATTAATAACAACAACTTTTGCTTTTAATTTTTCAAATACATCAACTGCTATTTTTGAAGAAGCGCCGTTTGCACAATCTATTGCTATTTTTTTACCTTCAAGTAAATTTTTCGGAACAAGTGACAATAAAAATTTTTCATATTGTTTTATTAAATTTTTACCTGATAAATTTTTTATTTTTGAATTATTTTTTAAAACTTTTTTTTGTTCTATATATTTAACTAAGTTTTTTTCAAGTTTTGTTTCAACTTTATCGGGTAATTTTAAACCTTTCGAACTGAAAAATTTTATACCGTTATCGGTATACGGATTGTGCGAAGCGGATATTACAATACCTGCCTGATAATTATTATTTTTTAAAAGATATGAAACAGCTGCCGTAGGTAAAACACCTAAATTTATAACTTTAATTCCCGCAGCATTTATTCCCGTTTGTAAAGCTTTTAATATTCTTAAACCGGACTGTCTTGTATCTCTGCCGATTAAAATACCGTTGCCTTTTTTATCAAGCATTTCAGCCAACACATAACCTATAAGAGAAACTGTTTTGTTATCAAAAGGAAATTCGCTTGCTTTTCCCCTTATTCCGTCTGTTCCGAAAAATTTCATAACATTACCTCTGTAGATATTGATGTAACATAATACCAAAATAAAACAGCCAATAACAAAGCTATCAACTTCAGTTTCCAATTTCTTTTTAAATTTTCTTTAATTGATTTAAAATTAAATTTAATCATAAAATTATAATTCTACCTTTTTATAATAACAGTATTTTAATTTATTCAATAAATTTTCCTGTTCTATTGTTTCTATTTTACCCTCATAAGCAATGGAAATATTTCCGTTTTCTTCCGATACTATCAATATAACGGAGTCCGTTACCGAAGCAAGCCCCAAACCTGCTCTGTGCCTTGTTCCCAAATGTTTATTTTCAATACTGTTGCTTAAAGGCAGCACACATCCGGCAGAATGAATTCTTGCATCTTTTATTATTATAGCTCCGTCATGAACAGGAGCTTTTGTATTAAAAATAGAAAGTATAAGTTCTTGTGATATTTGTGCATCTATTACAATTCCGGTTTCGGAATAATTTTGTAAACCCATTTCTTTTTCCAAAACAATTAAACCGCCTATCCTTGCTTTACTCATTTCAATTGCGGATTCGGTAAGTTCTTCCAAAAAATCAAAATCTTTTTTTACGGAAGAATGATAAAAATGGAATTTTGAAAAACCCGCTCCTAATTTTGCAAGAACCAACCTTATTTCATCGTTAAAAACAACAGCAAGTATTACAACGGCACCTATCCAAAATTTACCAAGCAACCATGCAACGGTTTGTAAATGCAAAACATCTTTTGCAATAAGAGTTAAAAACATTAAAACCAAAAGCCCGATAACAATTTGTAAAGCCCTTGTTCCCTTTATAACTAAAATTAATCTGTAAAAAATGTAATACACTATAAATATATCCAATATATTTATAAGCCAATTACCCCAAATTGTTGAAATAAAGTCCATCTTAAATTTCCTTTATCCTTTCCAAAACATTTAATGTTTTTTTTGTTTCTTTAACATCATGTACACGAACGATATCGGCACCGTTTATAACCGAAATTATATTTGCCGCAATTGTTGCCGCAGGTCTTTCATCCAAATTTTTTGTTCCTATTATTTCACCCAAAAAACTCTTATTTGAAAGTCCGATAAGCAACGGAACATTTAATGCTTTAAATTCAAATAATCTTTTTATTATAAGTAAATTATCGGCGACGGTTTTTCCGAAACCTATACCCGGGTCAATAATAATACTTTCTTTTTTTATTCCGCTATCCAATGCAAAATTAATTTGTTCGGATAAAAAATTAAAAATTGTGTTTAATGTATTATTATATCTTATATTTTGTTGCATGGTCAAAGGATTTTTTTTCATGTGCATTAAAACAACGGCAGCATTGTTTTTTGCAACAACTTTTGCCATTTCTTTATTTTTATATCTTAATGCATAAATATCATTTATAATATCGGCACCTTCGGCTAATGCAACCCGTGCAACTTCCGGTTTATAAGTATCTACCGATACCGGCATTTTTGATTTTTTTCTGAACAGTTTTAAAAATTTTTTTATTTTTTCCGTCTCAAATTTAACCGAAACAGGCTTTGAACCGGGTCTTGTCGATTCAGCACCGACATCAATAATATCGGCACCGTCTTTTTGCATTTGCAAAGCGGTTTCTGCGGCAAACGATTCATCTTCTATTCCGTTTTGAAAAAAAGAATCGGGTGATAAATTTATTATACCCGTTACAAGTGTTTTATGTAACGATATTTTTTTATTTGCACAAACTATTTGTTTTAATTGAAATGAATTTATATCATTGATTTTTTGTGCTAAAAGTTTAAGCCCGAAAGGCTGCCCGTTTATTTTTAAAATCAATTTTTCTATTTGGTTTGTGTTTGCACATATAACTATATTTGATTTACCTTTTTTAAATAAAGAAACATCTTTACTTACGGCAACATCACAACCGCAAGAAATTGCTTCCTGTTTTAAAACATTTGCGGCTCTGTTATCAATATTTTCAACTACAAAGGAATTACCAACAATTTTTTTTGCAAGTTTTTCATAAACATACTCGTCACATTTTGAACTTGCAATTATTTTTATTGCATCTTTTATGGTATCTGCTTTTATTTTTTTTACAATCATTTTATTTTAATAACGAAAGGGCTTCGGAACGGGTTCTTGCATCCTTTAAAAATATTCCTCTCATTGCGGAAGTTATCATTTTTGCACCCGGCTTTCTAACCCCCCTCATCGTCATACATAAGTGTTCGGCTTCTATTACAACCATTGCACCTCTTGGTTGAACCGTTTTCATTATTGTATCCGCAATTTGTTCCGATAATCTTTCCTGCAGTTGTAACCTGTGTGCAAATGCTTCCACTACACGAACAAGTTTTGAAACGCCTACAATTCTTCCTTTTTTAGGTAAATATGCTATATGAACTTTTCCGGAAAAAGGTAACAAATGATGTTCGCACATTGAATATAATTGAATATCTTTGACTATAACAATTTCTTCGTATTCTTCGGTTTGATAATGAACCGATATTAAATTATTAATATCTTCATTGTAACCGGTAAAAAACTCCTCGTAAAATTCCGCAACTCTTTCGGGAGTTCTTTTTATGCCTTCTCTTTTTGTATCTTCGCCGAAGGCATCCAACATCATCGATACTGCTTTTTGAAATTTTTGTTTATCAAATTTTCTTGTTTTCTGTTTCATTTTTTTCTTCTTTATAACAATTTATAATTTACAATATAGAACGTATCAAAAGACATTTAAAAATATTTTTCTTTTTGACAGTGCAAAAACCACAATTTATAATGTAGAATTTATAATCAACTACAACTATAATTTTAAAAATTTCTTTTGAAGCACGACTTGGAGCCGCTTATAAGTGCAGAAATTTTTAGAGTAAAAAACTATAAATTCTATTAGTTTTTTAGTGCGATATGTAGAGAAATTTTTGATTACATTAGGTCGTTCAAAAATTTTGAGTTATCGCACGGCTTTAAAAATTTCAAACGAATGGCGACACTGAGTGCGAAAAAGAGAATTTTTAAAAAAATTTTTAAAGAACATATATTTTACATTCTAAATTACACATTAAACAAATCGTTTTGTGACGTATTTTCTTTTTTTCTCGGTTTTCTCGTTTTAGAATGTTGCTCTTGTTTTGCATCTTGTTCGTTTTTTTCTTCTTTTTTTATTTCCGTATCTTTTGCCGATTCTTGTTCAAGTTCAACCTGTTTCCGTTCAACTTCTTTAGGTTCAACTTTAATTTCCGGCTTTTCCCGAACCGGTTGTTTGATTTCCGTTTGTGCAACATTTACGGGTTCTTCTTTTTTCAAATCCAACGGTTCGCCTTTCATTATTTTATCAACTTCTTCACCGGTTAAAGTTTCTTTCTCAATTAACCCTTTAACCAAATTATCAAGTTTATCCCTGTTTTCTTCCAAAATTTTTCTTGCGGTATCTTTTGCTTTTGTAATAATTGCTTTAATTTCATCGTCAATAAGTTCGTTTGTTTTATCGGAATGTTTTTGTGTTCTTGAAATATCTCTGCCTAAGAAAACTTCTTCACTGTCTTTTTCCAAAGCAAGTGTTCCTATTTTGTCACTCATACCGAATTCGGTAACCATTCTTGTTGCAATTTTTGTTGCACGTGCAATATCATTTTGTGCACCTGTGGTTATTTCGTTAAACACCAATTCTTCTGCAACTCTTCCGCCCATAAAAATTGCAAGCCGTCCTTCAATTTCGGTTTTTGATGTTAAAAATTTATCTTCCAACGGAAGCTGTAAAGTATAACCTAATGCCCTTCCGCTTGCCATGATGGTAACTTTATGAACAGGGTCCATATTCGGAATAACTTTTGCAACTATTGTATGCCCTGCTTCATGGTAAGCGATAACGGATTTTTCCCTGTCGGATATTACCCTTGATTTTTTCTGAGGTCCTGCAAGAATTTTATCTATTGCAGCCTCAAAATTTTTCATGTTAACACTGTCTAAATTTTGCCTTGCCGCAAGTAAGGCGGCCTCGTTTGCAAGGTTTGCCAAATCGGCACCGACAAAACCGGAAGTTCTTCTTGCAATAACTTTTAAATCAACATCTGAACCCATTTTTATATTTTTTACATGAACTTTTAAAATTGCTTCCCTGTCGTTTAAGTCGGGAGTATTTACCATAACCTGCCTGTCAAACCTGCCAGCCCTAAGCAATGCCTGATCTAAAACATCCGGTCTGTTTGTGGCAGCTATTATAATTACGCCTTCTTTTGAATCGAAACCGTCCATTTCAACAAGCAACTGATTTAATGTTTGTTCTCTTTCGTCGTGACCGCCGCCAAGCCCGGCACCTCTTTGCCTGCCTACGGCATCTATTTCATCTATAAATAACAAACAAGGGGCATGCTTTCTGCCTTGGTCAAATAAATCCCTTACCCTTGAAGCACCTACACCTACAAACATTTCAACAAATTCAGAACCGCTTGAAGAAAAGAAAGGAACACCGGCTTCACCGGCTACGGCTTTTGCAAGTAAAGTTTTACCTGTTCCGGGAGCACCTGCAAGCAAAACACCTTTGGGAATTTTTCCGCCGAGCTTTTGAAACTTTGCCGGATTTTTTAAAAATTCTACTACCTCCTGCAGTTCTTCTTTTGCCTCTTCGCAACCTGCAACTTCTTTAAATGTTATTTTATTTTTATCGTTACCGGCAAGTTTTGCTTTACTTTTACCGAAACTCATTGCCTGCTTTCCGCCCATCTGAAAGCCACGCATCATCCATATCCAAAAGATAATTAAAAGTATTATAGGACCCCAACTCATTAAAAGCGGACCTATCCACCCGTTTTGCGGTTTAGCTTCAAATTTTGCAACTTTATTTTTTTCCATATCTTCAACAAGTTTCGGGTCTTCCAAACGAACGGTTTTAAATTTTTGTATTGAACCGTCGGCAGCTTTCATTTCGCCTTCAATGGAATCTGGAGAAATTAAAGCATTTATAACATTGCCTTGTCTGATACTTTGTTTAAAATCGGAATAAGGCAAATCCTGCTGTTTGCTTTTGTGCCTTGCAGACTGCATAAACGACAACAATATTACAAACAGGACTATCCAAAATATAAAGCCCCACGAATTATTAGCTTTCATAAACAACCTCTTATTTTAAAATTCCTATGTAAGGCAGGCCTCTGTATTTACCGTTATAATCCAAACCGTAGCCCACCAAAAAACCGTCTTTTACTTCTATGCCTTTATATTTAACTGAAACTCCTCTGTATTTTTTAACCGTTCTGTTAACAAGCGAACATAATGTTACCGTTTTTGCTTTGTTTTTTAAAATTAAATTTTTTAAATAATATAAAGTTCTTCCCGTATCACATATATCGTCAACTATAAGAACATCTTTATTTTTCACATCAACATTATTTTTAATTTTAACGGCTATTTTTTTTGAACTTTGTCTGCCGTTATATGACGACACTTTTATAAAATCAATTTCAAAATCAATTTTTAATTTCCTTATTATATCGCTGCAGAACACAACACTGCCGGAAAGTACCGACAATATAAGCAATTTTTTATTTTTAAAATCTTTATTTATTTTTTTTGCTATATCGGCAACTCTTTTTTCTATTTGCTGCCTGCTAAAAAGTTTTATAATTTTAGAATTTGATTTTTCCATTTTAAACTATTATTATATTCAAAATTCATTGATAAATCAAATATTTCCGAAAATATTAAAATCACAGACAACAACACAATGAAATATCTTATTAATTAAAAAAACAGATTGCGCAATGCAAAAAATTTTAAATATTTTGTATAATAGCTTGCATATATACAATAAACGAGGAGAAAAAATGAAAAAAATTTCAATTTTGTTTATAACATTGCTTGCTTGTTTAGGTTGTACAACTTATAACAGCGAAATAAAAAATAATTCTTATGCACCGGTTGCTTCAATGCAAGTTTTAAGGAATGCACCTTTAATGAAAACGGCAGAATCCATTTTGTTTTTTAATAAAGAAAATATTGAAAATATTGATGAACTTTTTAAAAACAGAAATAATGACGACAGATATTTTTGGCTTAAGCAAGATGAAACTTCAAAATTATATGTGTTAACAAAAACCATAGATTCTTTTTTGGAAAACAGAAATAAAATATTCACGGTACCTACTTATGTCAGTTTCAGATATATGCAGGATTTGGTAAACACTGCAGGCAGTAATGAAGAAGTTGATTTGATAGAAAATAAAACAACGGTAACAAAAGAAGGCAAGAATTTAAAATACGAAACGGAAAGAAAAGAATTTTTCAAAGATGAAATAATTAAAAACTTATATTTGGAAGGATTAAATATTGTTGAAGATTACGACAAGGCAAAATATGTGATAAATATTACCACAATTGAAGACGGTGTTATGGATAAATTCAAATTCGGGTTGTTTTATGTATTTTGGAAAACGTCCGGAATAATTTATTTAAAAGTGGAAATTATAGATATAAAAGAAAAGAAGGTAATATTGGAATACTATATGAAAAACAGGTCTGTTTATAAAGATACAAGATATATTTATTTTATTCCTAAAATAAAAATGACAGAAGATTTGGAATACGAATATTAATCAACCGGTATAATTCTATTTAATTTTTACTGCCGGGATTGTTTTTAATTGACCGCTTTTTGTAGTGTATTGATATATTCCCACTTGTTTTGCCGATTTTCCTTCGGGAATATTTATTTTTTGTTCATCATAATATAAATCATCGTCATCACCTAAAAGAAGCATTAATATTTCATTTGAAAAACCGCCGGCTTTTACAAGTGCGGCATTAGGTTTTAATACCTGAAAAACTTTTAATATTTCTTTTTCTTTTGCAATTATATCTCCGTCTTTCTTTTTTGAAAACAATGTAATTCCGGTTAATTTCTTTTCTTCCGGGTTTATATTTTCCTGTTTTTCATCTTGAGAAACAAAATTTTTAAAACTGTTCATAAATGTTTCGGCAAAAGATGTCATTTGTTCAACATATTTTTCCGCCTGTTCGGCTTCTTTTTTACTTTTATCATCACTGTTTTCCGCAAAAATTCCAACACAACAAAACAACATTGCAACAATTGATAAACTTATTATTTTTTTCATTTTATTACTCCTATAAATTTCATTAAGGATATTATATAAAATTTTTGTTGTATCATTTAAACATAAAAACTATTAAATTCGAACAATACCATATAACAAGCTTAGGACTTTTTTTCAATTGGAAGTTCTTTTACGGGCCAGCCGTAATCTTGATATTTTGTTACCGGTATTCCATGTTTTTGCACATAGTTTGCAAGAACTTCGGCTCTGTGTTTTTCTCTGCGAGTTTCATCGCTGTTAACTGCATGAAAATCTTCATATTTATCACCGAAAATTCCTTTGGCACTCGGTAAATTTTTTGAACCGTCCTCTACTTGCTCAAAATCCGTTACTTCAAAACCTTCATCTGTTTGTTTAATGTGCATAAGTCCGGGGTGGCTTCCTCCGGATACCGTTTTAAGAATATCTCCTTCTATATTATAGTTAAATACCCAAAAATCACCCCAAACAAGAATATCATCGGAATTTCTTTCGTCTACGGCTACAACAGTTTGGAAAGGAACACAAATTTCTCCCTCAAGGTATTTACTGCCGATTTCATTTATTAAGTATCTTTCAATGGCAGGGAAATATGTTGTTTCAATATTATTGTTTTCTTGTTGTAATGAAATGTTTTCATTTACGGTGCTTGTAACAACCGAATTTGATTTTTGCTCCTCAATATTTTCCTGTTTGTTTTGACAGGAAACAAATACAAATACTGCAAAAACCGCAATAAGTATAATGTTTTTATTCATATTTTTCTCCTAAGTAAAATTATATTTTTTATTTCCCGTTGGAATTTTTTTGTATTTTTTTACTTGGTATTTCCTGAAATTCAAACCTGTATTTTTGCTTTACATCGGGATATTTTTTACGGTCAACTTCCGATACAAACATATCAAACGGTCTTATATATAAACCGGTATTACCGTATAAAGCTCTATACACTACATATTTTTCGCCGGTTTCACTATGAGTTGCAACATCTTCAACAAAATAGTAATCACCTTTAAAATGTTTATATATTCCTTTTTTAAGTTCCATAAAACTTCCTCTAAATATTATCTTTTTAATATTATACTATTTTTAACAGTAATTACGGGAATTTAAAGGATAATAAAATACAGGTTATCCCATAATTGTATTGTTTATTTTTTTATTAAAAAAATACCGGTTATTACAAGAAAAAAACCTAAAACATTAAATAAAGAAAGTTGTTCACCGAATACAAGAAAACCGACGATTATTGCCGTAAGCGGTTCAAGTGCACCTATTATTGAAGTTTTTGTAGCACCTATAAGTTTTATTGCAACATTTACGGCTTCTATAGCAACTATTGTAGGTATTATTGCCAAACCTAAAACATATAACCATTGAGCAGGTTTTGTAAGCAACTGAAAATCAAGTCCGAACCTTAAACATATAAAATAAAAAACTGTTCCTGAAAGCATAACATAAAATGTTACTTTTTCGGTTTGCATATATTTTATGCTTTTTATTGTTTTTACAAATATCATATATAAAGCATACATTATTGCACCGCATAAAGAAAAAATAAAACCTAAAAATTTTCCGCCGGTGTGCATTTCGCCTGCATAATTTAAAAGGGCAACTCCCAAAAAGGCACAAGCAATTGAAACAACTGTTATTTTTGTAAGTTTTTCGTGAAAAAACAATGTCATAATTAAAGCAACTATTACAGGATAAACAAAAACTATCGTGCAGGCAATGCCGGAATCTATATATTTTAAAGCGGCAAATAAAGCAATGGAAGATACGGCAAAAGTAATTCCTACAAAAAATAATACAATAAATTCTTTAACCGTAACGGATAAATTTATTTTTTTATGAACCTTTAAAATATACAAATAAATTAATAATGCGAATAAATATCTGTAAAACAACGAATTTGATACCGACGAACCGGTATTGTATAACAATATGGCAAACAAAGGATATAAACCGTAACTAATTGAAGATATTATTGCATCAATAAAACCTATTCTTACCGCTCTTTTCATAATCGTTCTCTAAAAAACAATGTAAGATTATACCAAAAAAAGTACGGTTTGTCGTTGGCTTACATCAATTTTGTCAAACATAAAAGCAGGCGGGAGTTTTG
>NZ_CACWEU010000068.1:0-3977 GCF_902760015.1 Candidatus Ruminimicrobium bovinum | reverse complement strand
TTTGCTTACTATATAATACGGAAATTTTTCGTTTGCCGTATAATATTCTTTTATAAATGTGTATTGGTTAGGAACAATTAACGAATTATTACCGATTTCTGCAATACCGTAAAAATTATTTTGTAAAACTTTAAACCTCGGAAAATTTTGGCTTATACCAAGTGCATTTTTTTCTATGCTGTCATATTCGGGAACAACCGTTTGTTCCAAAACGGGATCAAATACGGAATATTTGTTTTGATTTCTTACAATTAACAGTAATCTTTTTTCATATCCGTTGTTTGTTATAACATTTCTTAAAGTTGTTTCAATAGGATAAATACTTTTAACTATAAACCTACCGAATGGATCAAATATTTTATACTCATAAGGATTAAATAACGATCTGCCATAAAAATAATGCTGATTTGCATGTTCAATAGTATCTAACTGCGAATATTTAAATACCCTTATATTATTTTGTTCTTCTTCCGATTTAATAAAAAATATATTCCATGTTTGGGTTCCGTCAAGTTCCGTTTTCCCGTAAGCCGTAACAGCCCCCGGAATACGGAATGTTAATTTCTTATCAAATTCTTTGTCCAACATAACAAAATTACCGTTAGTAATTTTTTCCGTAACAGGTAAATTTATTTGAGGAACATTTGTCGGATATTTATCCAAAACAGGTATTTTCGGATGAGCAACCGTAACATTATTATTTTCATCCATAGGTTTATGATCTTTCAATTTTGTAGATATTTTGTCATATTGTTTTGTTAAATTCTCAATATTTTTAGCATAAATTTTAACATTACTTAATGCTACTTCTTTTTGTTTTGGTGTATTTGCATCGTAATATTGGTCTATTCTTTGTTTCAATAACATCCACTGTATACCGATATAACATCCGTCTTTATGACCGCCGTTTTTATATCCGCATTCAGGACAAGTTTCTAATTTTTTAGGCATTAATTCATTCAATTGAGCATCATAATTGCTAAAATCATAATCATTTGATACAGTTTCTTTTCTATATGACGGGCACCAAGTTTCGTGACCGTTTTCTTTTTCGCAATATCCGCAAACGGCTTTACTTACACCTGGAGCACTAGCAAAAACAATGTTTTGAACCGACATTGCTAAAAACATTACCGTTAACAAAATAATTCCTAATTTTATTTTTTTCATTTTCCCTCTTAAAAAACTTATAACATTGACACATTATACTTTTTATATTATACTATTTATGCCTCAAGGACACTTCACTTGTAATGGAGTCTACTCCTTGAGGTTTTCTTTATTCTCATCTAAATCATAAAATAAATTTCCTTTATTGTCTTCTCCTATTGTTATATACACTTTATAAAACCTATCTTTTAATAAAACTTCATTTATAAAATAATGAAATTTAACAATGTTATCACTTCTTTTTTTATATAATCCCTCCGAATTTTTATATTGAGAGGTTTTTAATATTTCTAATAATTTAGGAACTATCAATAATTTCCTTTCATCCGAACCATAATGTTTATATCTTTCAGCGGACTTTCTTGGAATTCTAATATCTTTAAATTTTCCAATATCAACATTGTTACCCTGAATATGCTCTTTATAATATTCGTATGATTTATTTCTTAATTCATTAATATCTTTATAAGTTCCAAAAAAATTTTTTTATTTCTTGTTCCGTTATTGTTATTACTTTTTTATTATATCCTTCAAGCTCTTCAAAAATATTTATTTTTTCAACAGATTTACTTATTGAATAAAATTCTTCTAAACTATTTATTATTCCAAGAAAAATTATGTTTTTCGCATTTAATGTTTTATTTTCCAGTTCCATACAATTTTTTTATTATCCAACACATATTAAATTGCTTTGTAATTTTTATATTTAATAAAATCATTAAAAAATACTTTTTTGCTTTTTCTCTTCTCAGCTTATCACCTTATCAGCTCATCAGCTAAATTTTTGTTTACAAAAATTTTCAATATTTTTTAAAAATTTTATCTTTTAAACTTGCGAAACTACCAATAGGCAAAATGCCTATTGATAGTTCTATTTTTTTAATAATTCATTTAAAAATTTCTTTTGAAGCACGACTTGGAGCCGCTTATGAGTGCTGAAATTTTTAGAGTAAAAAACTATAAATTTTATTAGTTTTTTAGTCCGTTATGTAGAGAAAATTTCGGGTACCTTATGATGTCCGAAATTTTTGAGTTAACGGACGGATTTAAAAATTTCAAACGAATGGCGACACTGAGTGCGAAAAAGAGAATTTTTAAAAGAACATAGATTCCCGATTACAACTTTCGGGAATGACACCCAGGTAAGAAATAAAGAGCAAAGCTCTTTATTTCTTGTCGTCAACTACTTCAGCATCCACAACATTGTCGTCGTTTTTCGGTGCTTCCTGTTGTGCCTGTCCTGCATTACCGGCTGCACCTTGTGCTCCCGTTTGTGCATTTGCCTGTTGCTGTTGTTGTGCTGCTTTATAAACTTCTTCGGCTAATTTATGCGATGCGGTTGAAAGTTTTTCTTTTGCATCTTTAATTTTAGCTAAATCGTTTGTTTTAATAGCTTCTTTTGTATCGTTAATAGCTTGTTCAATTTTTAATCTTTCGTCTTGAGAAATTTTGTCACCATGCTCTTTCAAACTCTTTTCTGTTGCATAAACTAAATTGTCGGCTTCGTTTTTAGCTTCAATTTCTTCTTTTTTCTTTTTATCGTCTGCAGCATATTGTTCGGCTTCTTTAACATACTTATCTATATCTTCTTTAGAAAGTTTTGTTGAAGAAGTAATCTTAATAGACTGCTCTTTACCTGTTCCCAAATCTTTTGCAGATACATGTAAGATACCGCTTGCATCTATATCGAATGTAACTTCAATTTGAGGAACTCCTCTTGGCGCAGGTGGTATTCCGTCGAGTGTAAATCTTCCCAACGAAACATTATCTTTTGCCATAGGTCTTTCACCTTGCAAAATGTGAATTTCAACTCCCGGCTGATTATCTTGTGCCGTTGAGAACACTTGAGATTTCTTTACAGGAATTGTTGTGTTTCTGTCGATGATAGGTGTTCTGACATTTCCCAAAGTTTCAAGACCTAACGTTAAAGGTGTAACATCAAGTAAAAGGATATCTTTTACATCACCTGTTAAAACGGCTGCTTGAACTGCGGCACCATTAGAAACACATTCCATCGGGTCGATTCCTCTTTCAACAATTTTGCCTACATAGTTTTCAACGAATTTCTGAACTATAGGCATTCTTGTAGGACCGCCTACGAGAATAACTTTTGTTAAATCAGCACTTGTAAGTTTTGCATCACTTATTGCCTGGTCGATAGAAGCTTTACATCTTTGAACTATAGGGTCAACCAAGTTTTCAAGTGTTGCTCTTGTAAGTTTCATTGCCAAATGTTTCGGACCTGTAGCATCTGCTGTAATAAACGGTAAATTGATATCTGTTTCAAGAATGTTAGAAAGCTCGATCTTTGCTTTTTCTGCAGCTTCCTGTAATCTTTGAACAGCCATTTTATCGTTTCTTAAATCGATACCGTTTTCTTTTTTAAATGTTTCTGCAATATAATCTATAATTGCTTTATCCATATCGGTTCCGCCGAGTTTTGTATCTCCTGATGTAGATAATACCTCAAATGTTCCCTCGCTACCCATTTCCATTATTGTACAATCCAAAGTTCCGCCACCGAGGTCGAATACCAATATTTTTTGTTCTTTACCTACTTTATCTATACCGTAAGCAAGAGAAGCTGCCGTAGGTTCGTTAACAAGACGAACAACTTCAAGTCCTGCAATTGCACCGGCATCTTTTGTTGCCTGTCTTTGATGATCGTTAAAGTATGCAGGAACGGTAATAACCGCTTTATCAACGGTTGTTCCCAAATAAGCTTCGGCATCTTTTTTAATTTTCTGTAAAATAAAACCTGAAAGTTGTTGAGGAGTAAATTCTTTACCGTTAATTTTGTATTTATA
>NZ_CACWEU010000067.1:0-15428 GCF_902760015.1 Candidatus Ruminimicrobium bovinum | reverse complement strand
GATCTCCAAGGACCTGTTTTAAACTGAGCTGCCGTTCCGGCTTCTACTATTCCGCCTGCAGGAAGTTCTGCAGCTGTTGGTTTTTTTTCTTCGTTTTTCATTTTATTCTCCATATATTTGAAATCTTTTTTTACAAATTATGAATTTTTTACTTCGTCATAAGCTCTTTGTATTGAAGTAATGTTTCCGTCTATAACTTCCGGTTTGCTTCTGAATTTAACTTCAAGTTTTGCTCTTGTATCTTTTAAAACACCGTCGATATCAAGTGTGCCGATAACTTTTACCAAAGCACCTAACATCGGTGTATTAGGCCTGTTTTGACCGATTGTTTCGTTTGAAATTTTTGAAGCATCTACAACGTAAACCTGTTCTTTTGCAATACCGAGTTTTTTTGCCATTTCTTCTGCAGAAAAAGAGGTATTAACAATAACTTTACCTTGTGTTCCAACACCTTCGGTAACATCAACCGCTTCAATTAGGGAAGGGTCTAAAATAACAACATAGTTAGGTTCGGTAACCGAACAATGAACCGTTATGGGTTCATCACTAACTCTGTTAAAAGATTGAACGGGAGCCCCCATTCTTTCAGGACCGTATTCAGGGAATGCCTGAATGTATTTTCCTGTTGATAAGACGGCTTGTGCAAATAACAATGCTGCGGTTTTTGCACCTTGTCCGCCCCTGCCGTGCCAACGAACTTCAATCATCTTTGACATCTTCATGCTCCTTTATTAATTTATTACTTGTAACTGATAGCTTAAATAAGTTTAAAACGAAAGGTCAAAACTAAGGTTGAAAAAATAAAACATCGATATAGTTAATAAACTATTAAATGTTTAACAATTCAACAATTTATACAGATGAAATTTTATCTATTTAAAAAATACAAGTCAATAAGTTTAGTGTTATAAAACTTTTTTATCCTTTTCTAATTTTTTTATCTTCATTGGTATTGTGATATAACCCCTTCATTATGGTTAAACTCATTTTATTATTTTTTTAACTAAAATTTGCCTTGTTTATTTCAATCTTTAAATCTTTCAATTTATATTTTTGACAATACGGAGAATATTATGTAAAATCAATAAATATTTTAATATCAGGAGTGTAAAAATGGCAATAATAAAAGGTTTTAACGGTATAAGATACTCAAAGGTAAATATAACTAACGAAATATGCCCCCCTTATGATGTTATAAGTCCGGAAGAAAAAGTAAAATTAAAAAAGAATTCAAAATATAATATGGTTCAGCTTGAACTTTCCGATGCTTGCGGTAAAAGAAATAAATATGCACAGGCAAATTTTTTGTTTAAACAATGGTTAAAAGACGGTGTTTTAAAACAGGAAGAAAAACCGTCTATTTATTTTTACGAACAAACATTTAAAGACCATGGCAAAAAAATGACAAGAAGAGGTTTTTTTGCAGCATTAAAAATTGAAAATCCTCACGGCGGTGCGGTAAAAGCCCATGAGAAAACATTGGCAAAACCTAAAGCCGACAGATTAAGTTTATTAAAAGCGGTTAAAGCAAATTTAAGCCCTATTTTCTTACTATTTAATGATGATAAAAACAAGATGGTTAATTTATGCAAAAATATATCAAAGAAAAAAGCAACCGCTGTTGCAACCGATAAAGAAAAAACCGCACATAAATTATGGGCTATAGATGATGAAAAAATTATAAAAGAAGTTGAAAGAACATTAAAAAACAAAAAAACTTTTATTGCCGACGGGCACCACAGATACGAAACAGCTTGGAATTATTTACAATATATAAAAAGTAAAGATAAAAACTTTTCCGACAAAAAAGAATACGGCTATGTGCTTGCTTATTTATGTCCTATGGAAGATAGCGGAATTTCCATTTGGCCTACACACAGGGTTATTGAAGCACCTAAAAACATTGAAGAAAATATCGAAAAATATTTTAATGTTTTACCGCAAAAAGATTTTGCAAAATTACAAAAAGCAAAAATACAACCTATATTGTTATTTAAAGATAACAAATACAGAACTTTGGTAATTAAAAATGAAAATTTATTAAAAAAAGCAATGCCTAAAAATTGTAAAGCATTTAGAAATTTAGGTGTGAGTATTTTGCATAATATTTTAATACCTAAGGAACAGGTTGCTGCAGATAAATATATTTATGTAAAAGATGATAAGGAAGCAATTGCACTTGCCAAAAAAACTAAAAAAATTGCAATTTTAGTTCCCGCAACACCTGTTGAAGCAATAAAAGAAATTGCATTAAATAATGAAAATATGCCGCAAAAATCCACATATTTTTTCCCTAAACTTGCAAGCGGTATAATTATACATTCGGTTTAATTACAATGACAAGTTTGGTTATAGACGTAAGTTTAATAGTTTTGTTTATTGTGTTTATCCATATCGGTTTTGAGGTTGGTTTGGTTCGCAGTTTTTTTGCTTTTTGTGCAGGTTTTATTTCAATAGTTCTTGCACAAAATTATCCCGTACAGGCAGGTATAAATTATTATCTTATTTTTGTTGTAAGCGCAATTGTTATTTACCTTGCCGGGCTTTTTATTGTGCGGGTTATTAAGTTTTTTTATTTAACATTGTTTGATAAATTTGCCGGTATAGTTTTAAGTGTTTGCATTTGTTTTATGCTAACGGTAAATTTTGTTTTGCCGCAAATAAAAAAACAAACAAACGGTGCAAAAACAACGGTAGGTAATTCAATACAAAAAATATATTACAATGTTTCATCCGTAATAAAAAATTAATAAATATTAAATTTAAGGAGTAATCGTGAAGAAATTAAAATTAGGTTTTCCAAAAGGCAGTTTGCAGGATTCAACTATTGAATTATTTAAAAAAGCAGGTATAAAAATAAATGTATCGTCAAGGTCATATTTTCCTACAAGCAATGATGACGAACTTGAAATAATGCTTGTTCGTTCGCAGGAAATGGCAAAATATGTGCAGGACGGTGTTTTTGATGCCGGGCTTACCGGTTTTGATTGGATATGCGAATCCGGTGCAAAAGTAAAGGAAGTTTGCGAACTTAAATATGCAAAGTCCGGTTTTCGTCCCGTAAGGTGGGTACTTGCCGTTCCTAACGATTCAAAAATAAAAAGTATAAAAGATTTGCAAGGTAAAAGAATTGCAACGGAACTTTTAAACTATACAAAAAAATATTTTGCAAAAAATAAAGTAAAAGCAAATATTGAATTTTCTTGGGGTGCAACAGAAGCTAAAGCAGGCAAACTTGTAGATGCAATAGTTGAACTTACCGAAACAGGTTCGTCGCTCAGAGCAAATAATTTAAGAATAGTGGAAGAATTGTTAACTTCAACAACACGGCTTATTGCAAATGCTGCGGCTTGGAAAGATGCTTGGAAAAGGGAAAAAATTGAAAACCTTTCAATACTTTTGCAAGGAGCATTAAATGCCGAAGGTATGGTAGGTTTAAAAATGAATATGCCGTTTAAAATTCTACCGGAAGTTGAAAAAATATTACCTGCATTAAAAAAACCTACAATTTCAAACTTAAGCGATGGTAATTGGATAGCATTGGAAGTTATTATTGAAGAAAGTGTAGTTAAAAAAATAATTCCGGCACTTAAAAGAGCCGGTGCACAAGGTATTATAGAGTACCCGTTGAATAAAATTATTTATTAAAAATAAAATTTAATTTGTTTTTTTAACTCAGTAAATAATAATTTTGTATGTATGTTTGTTGAAAATTTCACAAATTTTTCACATTTAGCGGTTGAAATTTTAGATATTTGTTGTATAATTCAGTAAGAAGTTTTCGTTAAATAAATTTTTTGGAGGGATAAATGAAAAAAACTAAAAAGTTTTTGGTTGAAGTTAGCAGTAAAAAGTTTGTAGCATTAATTGTGTCGATGCTATTTGTATTAAATATTGCAAGCCCTATTTTGGCAGCTACGCAGGAAGATCTTTTGGGTCCTGCTACTCAAGATATGGGAGTTCAAGAACAGGCACAAGGTAATACAAATGAAGATATTACTGATAAAGATTTAAAAGATGCAAATTTTACTGTTGCTGCGTTAGAACAAAATTATGGTGTGAGGGTTGTTGGTCATCAGCAAGCTTTTGTGCAAGAATATACTTCTCCTTCAAACAATTGGGTTGAACCGTCTAGTTCTGGTCATATAGGTGATTTTGTATTTACTAAAAAAGGGATAGATCACTTAGTTAATATTGGGTTATTATCTCCGGAAAAAAGAGATGAAATTTACAATGATATAAGAGCTCAGAAAGCACAATCTCAAATATCTTCAGTAACAGTTTCAGAAAATAATCCATCTGTAGATGCACCGGTGCGCTTTAAAAATGAAGATGGAACATATTCTTATTTTGCAGTAATTAATGTAACAATTAACAATACACAGGATACGGCGTTGGTTGAAATAGACAAAGATACATATATTAAATTGGCAACTAATGCAGCCACAGTGTCATTTGAATTTAATACATCAAACATACAAACAAATAATAATATCAATGGTAAATATGTAATAGATAAGTCAAATGTAAAAAATATTAATTATGGTGAAGCAATATCTTATAACTCTTCTTTTGAGCAAAAATTTTCTTTATTGGATAGAGTCGTATCACTTATAAGTAAAGCAAGAGAACTTGTAACGGAGGGATTTAATCTTGTAAAAAATGTTTTTTTCCCAAATAGAAACAATAATTCTGATACTTCCACAGAATCTCCTGCTGTAGTTGAAACCCCAGCAGAAACCCAACCTGCAGCAACTTCAGCAACTGATGAATTGCTTGTAAGCAAGGGTATGTCGTTAGCATATATTCAACAAAACTATGGTATTGAGTTTTCAAGTTTTTCACAAGATCAAATAGAAGATGCAATAACTAACGGATATATAAATAATGATAATCCTGAGGCACTTGAATATTTATATGTTACAGAAAAAGGATTGGAAGAATGGGATGTCTTAAAAGATGTTAAAGATGAGATATATCAAGAAATAAATGCCTCTACAGAAGAAACTCAACCACAACAATCACCTGCAACAGATCCTCAAGTAGTAGGTGTTTTGGTTAATTCTTATGAGAGTATAGCTAATAATGCTGATCCTTCAAAATCAGTTGTAAGTGGGAATACAATAATATTACTAGACGCAAATAATAAGGCTTTAGCAGCTATTGAAACACAAGGACTTAATTCTGAACAAAAAATAGCATTAAAAAATAGTTTGGTAGATGCAACAACAGAGGATGAAGTTAGAGATATAATATCAAGCCAAGGTGCAAGTATTAAAAGTATAACTTTTTATGATAAGAATTTAGTATCAAACGCCAACACTATGTCGGATGTAAATAATCATGCAGATACTGTAAATGTAACTGTAGAACAGTCTTCTTCTGTTGTAGAGGTTATAGCTTCAACAGATTCGCCAACAGGTTATTATGCTGTGGTTATGTCTGATATTGGTGAACATTCGATGAATCAAAGGGTTCTTGTTGAAGTAAGTGAACAATTTGCTCTTGATTATAACAATGGAGACGATATAATAGATGCGCAAATTGAATTTAAATCTACAGAGATTGAAGCAAAAAAAGTTGGTGATAATATTGTTATATCAAAAGAAAATGTGGAAAAGATGAGTATTTTTCAACAAAATGTAAATATAGACGAAAAAAAGCCAGTATATGCAACAGCAATGATAATAGATACTACACTTGCTATTTTAGGGGTAGGTGATAGTCTTTTAGGAGGAGTTCCAATATTAGGTTTAACTTCGGAGCAAATAGGAGAAATTGCACAAAAAATAGAAACAACATTATTAAGTGCAATGAATGCTGAATTTTTTACTCAATTGGCACAGACAGTTAAAAATTTTAGAGCACAAAATGAATCTCAAACAGAGCCGGCAAAGACAGTAACAGTAGAAGAAAGCGAAGAACAAATAGATGCAGGTCAAAATATTGAAGCAGAAACAAAGGAATACGCTGAATTGGATTTTCCTAGTGTTAATGATGCAAGTATCACCGTTTCAAAAAGTAATACTAAAACAGAGAATGGAAAATATTATTTACAAATAACCAATAGCAGTGATTGGAATATCCTTTTAGAAATTAGTAAAGAAGATTATAATAGAATACAGAATAGTGGTTCAACAACTATAACGGTAAAATTTAACACAAAACAGATTAGTGCAACACAACAAGATGATGGTACATATATAGTACCTAAAGAAAAAAATGTAGTTGATACCATTAGCGTAAATGTTGCAATTTCAGATTATAAAAAAGCAACATCTACATTAAACGGTAAAACAACAACAACAGAAACCTGGACAGATGAATTTGGACAGGCTCATAAAAAAATATCAACATCATGGACTGATGGTAATAAAGAACATTATAATTATACCGAAACTGTAACAAAAGACGGAAAAGAGGTAAAAACAACTACATTTAGCAGAACAATAGATAATAAAAAGAAAACGGGTAGCCAAACAACAACTACAATTGATAAAAAAACCGGTAATAAAACCGTAACAACGGAGGATATAACAGTAACAGAAAAGAAAGAGACGAAAAACAAGGGAAAAGCCAACGAGACAACCACCACCACAAAAACATTAACTTATAAAAACAGGGTTCAAGTTACAACGGATAAAAACGGTAAACAAACAAGTAAAAAATTGGATAATAAAGTAGTAACCAAAACCACAACGAAGAATAAAAAAGGTGAAAAAATAATAACATGGGTAACAAAAGTAGGTGGTGTAATAACCGCAAAAACAACAGAAAAAAGAGATAGCAAAGGAAATGTAAAAAGTAAAGTAACACAAAGTTATAAAAACGGTAAACTTGTGAAAACAACAACAAAAAACAAAGCAACTTTAACACATCCAAAAACAACTAAGGACTCAGCAGGAAATGTTACACATTATGACGATAACGGTAAAGCAACATACACGGAAATGAAAAGCGGTGATATTAAGTTCTATGATACAAACGGTAAATATGTAGGAATTATAAAAGCTGCGGATTTTAATTTAAAGAATTTTACTCCCCAACAGAAAAATAAAGTTATAAATAAGTTTATGGATGGTAGAAATAGCGCATCATTTAAAGCAGCGAAAAAACTTGCAGAACAGTATAAAGAAGGAAATAAAATTTGGGCATGCTTTGGTGATGGTGCTGCAGGATACACAAGTTTTGATGTTAATTATGATTCCAAAACAAAATCTTATATTTTGAAGGCAGAAGGCAAAAACGGGTACACTATTGAAATTTCTTTCCCTGCAACTAATAGCAAAGGGAAAGTAACTGATGCAAGCAAAAAGGCAGCCAAACAACTTGCCAATAAAATTGGTAATTTGATTTTAGATGCAAAAACTCAAAGAGACCTTCAAGAAGGTTTAAAAAATTATAAAGTTACCTTTAAGAAAAATGGTAAAGTGGTAGCTGTAAAGAATAAAGATAATGTTGAAATGACTTTGAAATAGAGATGTTACCTTAATATAAAAGCAACCCTAATTAAAAATTAGGGTTGTTTTTATTTATATAAAAAATTGTTTTTGCAAGTTAAAAAAATTGTTAATTGTGTTAAGATAATAATGGTGGGAATTTTATAATGCTTATTATCATAAAAGTTAATTACAGAAAAAATATTTGCAGCTTTTTGCGTATTCTAATAAAATAATATAAAATAATATAAATGTTTAAAAATATTTATAAGTCGGTTAAATTTTTTATTGTTGAATTAACAAAAGTTGTAATGAAACAGGATGTTTTCGGCTCAGCTGCGGAAATGTCATATATGTTGACATTAAGTGTTTTTCCGTTACTTCTTTCCTTTATGGCAATTTTTTCAATTTTAGGTAAAAGCATAGTTGTTAATGAAGCTTTAAATACACTTTCTCAATTTGCTCCCGATGAAGTTATGGCTGTTATTCAAACGGTTTTAAAAGAGGTTACGTTACTAAAAGGTTACTCACTTGTTGCGATTATAGGTTTTTTAACGACTTTATACCTTGCGTCGAATTCAATATCGGTTATTATAAAATGCTTAAATAAATCCGATAAAATTAAAGAAACAAGAAGTTTTATTCATACAAAAATTTTATCGATAGTAATGGTTTTTATTTATATGTTCTTCTTGTTTTTTAGCGTAAACCTTATTGTTTTCGGACAATCTATTCTAAATTTAACTACAAAATATATTCATATTATTCCGATAGAAATATCTCAACTTATTTTATTTTTAAGATGGCCCGTTACATTTGTTTTAATTTTTGTTTTGGCGGCTATAAATTATTATATTTTACCGGCTAAAAAGATTAAAATAAAAGATGTTTTTCCGGGTTCGCTGTTTTTTACTGTTTCTTGGCTGATAATATCTTGGCTTTTTTCAGTGTATATAAATAATTTCGGCTCGTATAATAAAGTTTACGGTTCAATTGCGGCATTTGCAATTTTAATGATTTGGCTTTATTTTACATCAATCATTATTTTGGTAGGCGGTGAAATAAATAATTTTGCTGTTTCTGATAACAAAAAAGTTGATATTTAAAACATAAAATTATAGAATTTATGAAAAATAAAATAAGGAGAGTTAAATGAAAAAATTATTGGCATTACTTTTTTGTGCAGTTTTTGTAAGTGCATGCACAACACCCGGAACAAAAACGGCTATAGGCGCAGGTGCAGGTGCTGCATTAGGTGCAGCAGCAGGTGCGGTTATTACGCATAATACCGGAGGAAAAGCAGGAGAAGGTGCAATTTACGGTGCTTTGGCAGGTGCTGCGGCAGGCGGCTTAATCGGTAACTATTATGATAAGCAGGCAAAAGAATTGGCAGCAATTGCAGATGTTAAAAAAACAGAAAACGGTATAGAAGTTACATTGAAGAATGATATTTTGTTTACAACCGGCAGTGCAGAATTATCAGAAGGTGCAAAGAAAACACTTACTGATTTAAATAAAGTTTTAAAGAAATATCCTGAAAACATAATTCAGGTTCAAGGTCATACCGATTCTACAGGTTCTGCTTCTTTCAATCAAACATTATCTGAAAAAAGAGCAAAAGCAGTGTATGAATTTATTGTGGCTAACGGTTTAAAAACGAGCGGTTTAACTTATATCGGTTTTGGTCCTAACCAACCTGTTGCTTCAAATGATACTGCAGAAGGCAGAGCAAAAAACAGAAGAGTTGAATTGAAAATTACCGCAAACAAAAAATTAGTAGAGCAAAACAGACAATAAATTTATTTGATTTTTATATAAAAACGGCAAAAAGTTATTTTATTAATTTTTTTGCCGTTTTTTTTGTTTTTTTATGAGTCCTTGTTTTTGTGCTTTAAATTTTACTGGACAAATCTTCCTTTAAAAATATTTCAAAATATAGTAAAATATCCAAGAGTATATTTAAAATTTAAAAATATTAATTTAAAGAGTTTTTTAGGGGGAGTTATGTTTAAAAAAATAATATCCGTATTTGTTTCTGTTCTATTTATTTTTTCGGTTGTAACTGTTGATTTAAAAGCTGCAACAATTCCTTTGTCGTCTGCAAATTCAATGGATGTTTTTAAAATAAACGATGCCGGTATTTTAAAAAACTTTGCAAAAGTAACATCATTAAAAAATTTTAATTCGGATATGGTTGTTTTAAATATTCAGGATTTTCACATGCACCCCGGTGTTCAACAAAACATAAATTCTATTATAAAAGCATTGGTTGATAATTATTCGGTAAAAAATGTGTACCTTGAAGGAGCATATGATACGGTAAACACAAATTGGCTTTCAAATATAGCAAATCCGGACTTAAAAAATGCAATTATAAATCAATTGATGAAAGACGGTAAACTTACGGGTGCGGAAATTTACAGCGTTAATAACGATAAACAAAATTTTATTTTGCCTTTGGAAGATAAAAAATTACATAAAGAAAATATCGGAAGACTTGCAAAAATTCTTGCAGATAAGCCGGAAGTTTTAAATAAACTTGATAAATTGGAAAAAGAACTTTCAATCTATCAAAAAAAATATTTAAGCACTAATAATAAAAATTTCACGGAAGTCGTTCAAAAACATGATGCAGGTAAAATTGATACGGGTAAATTTTATAAGTTGTTGTTTGCTTACATGAAAAAAAATTCATCTGTATCAAACGGTCAATACGGGAATATTATAGAAATGAGTGCTTCCGATTACCCGAATATAAATAAATATTTAACCGCTTATCAGTTACAAAGTAAAATAAAATTAAAAGAACTTTCAAAAGATTTAAAAACATTAATGGAAAGTTTAAAAAAAGAAATTTCTTATGAAGAATATACAAAAATTGTTAAAAACACAAATAACTTTTCCGATTTGGATGCTTTAATTGCTTCGTTAGTTGTTTTACCTTCCGAATATAAACAAAAATATGCCACGAAACAGTTACAGGATTTTGTTGAAGCCACAAGAATTTATAAAGAAATTAACCCCATTGAACTTATTAATGAAGAACGTTCTTTAATAGAACAAATAAGAGGTGCGCTATCAAAAAATAAAGCCGAACTTGAAATTTCGTTCTTAACTGATTTTTTTAAATATTTTAAAGATTTTATGACAGCAAATATTTCTGCGGATAACAGACAATACTTTTCCGAAAAAGTAGATTCTTTTATAAATTTGTGGAATAAATATTCCTTTTACAATAAGCCGATGTTGGAACTTGTTGAAAAAATGCCGCTTATAAATGAATACTATGATGTTAACGATTACAGAAATAAAGTTTTTATTGAAAAAATAAATATTGGAAACCGTAACTCTTCAAATTCGGAACTTCCAATAAGTTCGTTTTCTTCTTTAATAGACGGTAAAAATATTGTTGTTGTTATAACCGGCGGTTATCATACAAAAGGTTTAACCGAGCTTCTTTTAAAAAATAATATTTCTTATGCGGTTATTACACCGACCGTTTCCGGAGATACGGGTAATACTTATGAAAAATATGAATCTGCCGTTAAGGAAGAAGCTAAAATAGCTTCTCAAACGTTGGCATCCGCTGCAATTTCTTTAATAGGTTTGGAACAAAGTTATGTTATTGATTTATTAAAACAAATACAAAAAGATAATAATTTTAATTTGGATGACGTGGTTCGATTTATTGAAGTAATAAATACGACAAAAGAACAAAAAATAAGTTATGAATACGATAAACAAAATCAAAAATTACAACTTTCCGACGATAATACACAAATAATCATTACAAAAGAAAATATAGAGGTAAATTCGTTAAGGCAACAGCAAAGTACCGAAGTAAGTTTTGATTCTGCAAATATATTGAAAGAAATAAATAAAAATATAAAAGTTTTCTCTTCGGCTTTTTCATTTTTCAGCACCGGTATTTTTTATCCGAATTTATTCGAAACATTAGACGGTTTTGAAACTTTTTTAATTGAAAGAAATTTAATGCCTTCAATTACAAACGGACTTATTTATGAAATAGATAGGGATGAACAGTTTAAAGAAGATATGCTTAAACAGGACGAAGATGCTTTAATAAAACTTGCCCAAAAAACTTACAACGTTCAATATGAGATACTTGCAAAATATTATAAAGATAAGGGTGAAACTATCGAACAGGATGAAGACAATGCAGAAAGTTTGAAAGAAGTAATAAATGAAATGGAAACATTAAATTCAAAAGGACAATTGTTATCGGAAACTGATGATATAGATTATGTTGATGAATTAAGGCAGCTTGAAAATTCCGTAATGGGAAAATTAAATTATAAACCGAATTATGCTGTATATGCAGCAGGTGGCAGGATAGGTCAACCTGATGTTTGGAAATTGGCTGAAAGACAAGATGTTGAATTATCGATGATAACCGTAAGTCCGAGATTAAGTAAAGATGAAATTCCTTATTCCGTAAGCCATGACAGCGGATTGAAAATTCAAACGGATAATAAAGGTGTTCACGGTGATTTTGACGGAACGGTGGAATGGTATAAAGATAATGAATTAACCGGTGAAGATATAAATAAATATAAAGGTAATAATGCTTTTGTAGGTTATTTAAAGATGGTAAGTAACAAAACCGGGAAAGTATCAAAAGTTGCAGTGTTTCAAACATATAATCCGGAAGATGTTGATTTTAGTAATCTTTTGGTTTTAAACACATCCGGCAAATATAAGAATGAAGAAGAAGCCGAAGTGTTTTTAAAACAAGGTGCCGATATGGTAGTATTGTCGGCTCCGGGAGAAATGCCGACATATACAAACGGAACAAGGGAAGCATATAAAGGGGAGAAGATATTCAGCGGAGCAAGTTGTTCGACAAATGCTTTACAAAGTGTATTGTTGCCGATAAGCGAAAACGGCAGAATAGAATCTGTTCGTTTTGGAGGAGCACATTCAAGGACGAATTCCGAAGGAGATAAAGAATACGGTTTTGAACCGCATTCCAGCGGAGCATTTAAAGCGACGGTAAAATTGCCGGGATTACAATATTTGAAAGGACAGATAATAGGAAATGTAAACAGAATAAGTGATGTGATGGACGGTTCGATACTAGATGTAACGATACAATTGGAAGAGCCGATAAAAGGCGGAGCAGAAGAAGTAAACAGACTATTGTGGAGAGCAAGTCTGGGTAAATATAAAGGGGTATTGGGCTATGAATTGTTGACATCAAATGTTTCCGATATTGTAGGCAGAACCGAAGCAGGAATAGTACAGGCAGACCAAACTATGGTAAGTGCAGACGGGAAAACGGTTCAGCTTGCGGTATGGTACGATAATGAAGTAGGATATGCTAATCAATATTTGGATTTATCTTATTATGCCGGTATGTATGGAACAATGAAAGATAATATGATTAAACTTTTAAAAACAGCTGAAGTAAATACAAAAAAACTTGAAAATAAAGCCGTAACATTAGAAGATATTTATAAAGTATTCAGAAAAGATGTTATGACTAACAATGCTAAAATGGCAATAGTGAAAGACGAAGCCGATAAAGGAAATGAAATTGCAAAAGGTGTATTGAATTTAAAAACCACATTGTCACAAAAAGATATATTAAATGTTCCCGAAGGTCCGGTAGAAACTTTTGTTAGTGAAGATTTATTGGCAAGTGCAAAAGCAGGCGGCTATGCCGTAGGTGCATATAATATGAATAATTTGGATCAGCTGCAGGCAATAGTTAATGCTGCGACGGAAGGAACAAATACTCCTTTAATGATAGAAATAAGCGAAGGTGCTTTCGGTTATAGTGCGGATAACCCTATGGGAATGGAGAAATTTAATTATTTGGTAGAAACATACAAAATGATAGCAGCAACAATGCCCGGCTCTGAAATGATATTGCATTTGGATCATGCAAAAAATATTGATGTGGCTAAAAAAGCCATAGACATGGGGTTCAGTTCGGTAATGCTTGACTATTCAAAAGAAGAAATTTCTAAAAACAAAGAAGCAACGAAAGAACTTGTAGAATATGCACATAAAAAAGGTGCAAGAGTTGAAGCTGAAATCGGTGCCGTAGATTTGGGTGATCAAGGTTACACAACGCCGGAACAAGCTTTGGATTTTGTTAAAGCAACAAATGTTGATTCTCTTGCAATTGCAGTCGGAACGGCACATGGAGCAAATAAAAATAATCCTCAATTACAGTTTATGTTAATATCCGAAATTGCTTATGAACTTTATAAAAACGGAATAAAAACTCCTTTGGTTTTACATGGTGCTTCTGCAGTTCCTCAAGATTTAATAAAAAGGTTTAATGAAGCAGGCGGTGAAAAAGAAAATGCAAGCGGTGTTCCAATGAATGATACAAAAGCCGCAATTAAATGGAAAACTTTGCTTGATGAAGCCAGAGAGGATATTGAGAAAAAAGCAAAACAAGATGAAAAATTTGATTATGTAGCAGCAAGAAATAAATTTGAACAAATAGAAAAAGAAATAACCGATAAAGGTTTATTGGAACAAGGTGTAATATCAAAGGTAAATGTTGCAACCGATGTTTTGGTTGCAGGTGCTGTCGGTATGAAGGAAGCAATTCAAGACGGCAAAGGTGTAGACCATATTGCCGAACAACAAGAAGCGGCACAGCTTGTCGGCGGTAAAATGGCAGCTTTAGGTTCTCGTGGAATGGTAGGAGATACAAAAAAAAACAAACAGAAAGTAACATTGCCCGAAAAAGCAACAAAAACGGTAAAAGAATTGATTAACAAACAAAATGTAAAACAATACAATATCGGTTCTGTTGAAGAAATACAAGCCGTTATAAATAATTCGAAACCGGGTGACAATATAGTATTTACGGTAGATGAAGATACCGCAAAGAGATTTAATTTTATCGGTTATAAAAATACTGAAAAACAGCAACAATACAATGCTTTGGTTTTTGCAATAGAAATTGCCGCACAAAATAATAAAGACATAAACATTGCGGTAAATTTAATAAAATCGCAAGATATTGACAAAACATTGACGAACATACTGAAGAAAGCATATCAATATAATGAAAAAGAAAGTGCATTTGAATTGAAATTGGATAAATTAAGCAATAGTGAATTGGTTTATTTATCAGGTGCAATTAAAGACGGTGCAATAATGGATTTAAAAGAAATTGCAAATGATATAACGGAAAAATTTCATAAATATCAAAATGATAAACACGATGTTCGTGATTGGGGCAAACAATACAGAAATATAATTTGGATGCTTTTGGAAAATATAAATAACGGAAATATTGAAAATTATATCAGCAGAGAGGACAGTTTTGAAACGATAGACGAGGTTAGTGATGAAGTAGGTAAACTTGATAACCAAAGAAAAGAACTTGTCGATGAAACTGATTATATTGAAGAATTAAGAGTGTTGGAAGAAAAATTAGGCAATAATGTTAGCGGTAAACCGAATTATGCGGTATATGCCGCACTTGGCAGAATAGGTCAGCCGGTTGTATGGAAATTGGCTGAAAGACAAGACGTTGAATTGTCGATGATAACTGTAAGCCCAAGATATATAGGAGGAAAGGCAAAAGAAAATTTACCGAAAGAAATAGCACACGACAGCGGTTTAAAAGTTCAAAAAGATAACAAAGGAGTTCACGGTGATTTTGACGGAACTATACAATGGTATAATGTCAATGAATTGACTTATGACGATATTAATAAATATAAAGATAATCCTGCTTTCGGCGGTTATTTAAAAATTGTAAGCAACAAAACAGGAAAAGTATCAAAGGTAGCGGTGTTCGGAACATATAATCCGGAGGATGTTGATTTTACCGGGAAAACGGTATTAAATACATCCGGTAAATATAAAACAGAAGAAGAGGCGGAAGTATTTATAAAACAGGGTGCGGATATGGTGGTATTATCGGCTCCGGGAGAAATGCCGACATATACAAACGGGACAAGGGAAGCATATAAAGGGGAGAAGATATTTAGCGGG
>NZ_CACWEU010000066.1:0-3681 GCF_902760015.1 Candidatus Ruminimicrobium bovinum | reverse complement strand
TTGCCTGTATTTTATCAATGGGAAAACAGTAATTATGGTATTAGAAAATTTAAGTTGGAAGTAATTGAAAGCAGTATTAAAGAACAGTGTAAGAAATGTTTTTTCAACTTAAATAGGTTTCATTGTCCTGCAGTGCCATGCGGTGCAGTTGCAAGAAAAGACGGTAAGTATGTTTATTTCAAGGAGATGAAATAATGCAATATTTATATATCTGTATTTTAATGATAAACAAATAGGAGGTACTTTATTATGAATAAAAGTGAATTAATAAAAAATTTAAAATCGTCACCAATTTATAATATGTCGCAAGATTCTTTAGAAAATTTTCATACTTCTTTTTTATGTTGGTTAGGAAATACTTATCCTGAAAAATTTATAAAACTATTTAATGATAAAAGATTTGATAAAACTAAAGAGTATAATTGTAAAAAACAAGTAATACACACAAATTCAAACAAAAATGAAGGTAATAAAAATATAAGAACGGATTTAGAGTTTCAATTTAATGATAATGAACTGATTATTATAGAAAACAAAATGAAATCTTATCCGGATTATAATCAGTTAGAAAAATATTATGATATTATCTGTAAAGAAAAAAAAGAAACAACTTTTATTTTATTATCTTTGGTTGATAAAATAAATTTACCAAAGCAGTGGATTTGCATAAGTTATTCTGACTTAGCTAAAAAAATGAATAAAATATTTTGTGAAAATGTTGAATATAAAAAAGATTATCAAGATTATCATAAATGTTTAATGCAAGATTATATTAATGTTATAAATTTACTTTCTAAAAGTTTTCCTGAAAAAAACAATGAAATATATGATTTGGATGAACAAAAAAAACAAATTATAGATGATTTACAAGATATTTATATTAAATACAGGACATCCGAATTAGCAAATTATATTAATAAAGAAATAAGAAAAAAATGCAATTGGGAAATCAAAGAAAGTTTTAGTGCCAAAAGTAAAGAGGGAGTTGTTGATGTAATACGAAAATTAGATGAAAATAACAGATTTCATATACAAATACAAGGTAAACAATATAGTTATGGCTTTGTATATTTAGAAGGAAAATCTACCCCAGATGATATATGGAAAGAAAGAATAAAGATTGCAAATAAATTAAAAGACCAGGGTTATTGGTTTGTTGATATAAAAGATCCTAAAAGAAAAACAAAATGTGAAAATTTTTATAGTTATAAACCGGATTTCATATATAGACAATCTAATAAAGGAATCGATGAAAAAACAACTTACAAAGAAATAACAAACAGAATCAAAAAAGATATTGAAAAATTTGAACAAAATTTAGTTGAAATACAAAATTGTATATATGAATTTGTTAAATATTAAACTGTAAATTTAGTATTGTTTTAAAATTTCTCTAACGGTTGTATCGAGTGTTTGCGGTTCTGTTACTTTAACATAAGGTAACCAGTGGAATATTGTCGGTAAAATTTCTTCTTTTTTTGCTATTTTACATTCCAATATTAAAGAACCGTCTTTATTTTCTTTTATTATTTTCTGCAAAGGAAAATATTGTTTTGCTTTAAAATATTTTGCTGCTTTTTTTGCAACGGAAAGTGTTACTTTTGTTTTTCGGTCTATTTCAAAATAAATATTTACACTTTCTTTTAGAATTTTTGTTATATCTTTTGTATGTTCAAAATTTTCACCCATAGGTATAATCTTTTTTATGTTAGCAATATTATATTTTAACACTTTGTTTTTATGCCCTATTAAACATATTAAATACCAAAAACCTTCGAAGTAAGCGATTTTTATAGGTTTTAAATTTTTTATTTGTTTATTATATACGGATTCAATTGTTAAATATTCATTTTCTTTTATTGCTTTTTCTATAGTTCTCGTTTTGTCGTTCATTTCATATTTAGGTCCGGTTTGAAATTTTACAAAAAATGGACTATCTGCATTTTCAGACAATATCCTTTTTCTAAACATATCAAAACTTTTATCTAACTTTTTATTCTTTAAAGAATCTACAAAAGAATTTAACAATACCAAAAGTCCGGCTTCCGTATCGGACAATTGCATTTTTTTCAAAGAAAATTCTTCAGCAAAAGCATAAGCACCCTTTTGCGGATTATACAAAGGAAATTCAGCATTTTCTATTTCTTTAATGTATCTTTGAATTGATTTTGTTGATACATTTAATTCGTCGGCAAGCCCTTTTGTTGTTACAGCACCGGAATCCAATTTATTCAAAATGAATATTATTGCAGACATTTTATTCATAAAATTCCACCTGTAATAAATTTTCCATATTTTAGCAAAAGGACAGGGTGTTGTCCACTTAGTATGGTATTAATATAGATGTATGGATGTATAGAGGTATGGAAACGACGAAAGGCAGAAGATAGAAAACAATAAAAAACTTTAATAGGAGAAAGAAAGTATGAAAGAAATGCAAGAAATAGTAAAAGAATTAAAAAATGCAAAAATTGTAAGCATCATAGGTAAAGTCGGCACAGGAAAAACAACATTAGCAACAAATATTATAAAAGAATTTATAACAGATACCAAAGTTAAAAGAAATGTTGCAATATATTCTTTGGAAACAACAAGTGTTGTTTTGCTGTCTTTAATTACACAAATGAAAGGCAAAAAATTGAATGTTTTTATAAATAAAACAGATTTCGATACAAACAAAGAAATAGACGAAGAAACAAGTAAAGGATTTTTTTATATATATGATGGTGAAAGCGTAAAAACAGGAAAAATAAAACAACAAATAGATTCTCTTATTGAAGAATTAAAAAAGAGAAAACAAAAATTGGATTTAATATTAATAGATTATTTACAACTTACATATCCTTCAACAGATAATCTTTATATTGATACAAAAGATAAAAAAGGGCAAGAGCTAAAAGAAAATTATGATGTTTTAATAAAACAGTTTGCTGATACAAATCTTAACGAAATTATGGAAACGAATATAAAACAATTAAAAGAAATTGCAAAAAATTATAATATTCCGATAATACTTGTAACAATGTTAAGTGATAATAAAGAACAAGAAACAGAACAAAAGAAAGTAATTAAAGAAATTTGCGATATTGTTATTGAAATAGAAAAACAAGAAGATAATTCTCAAATTAAAATAACTGATTCAAAAAATAATACAAAAATAATTAATTGTAAATTTGATAATACTTCATGTGAATTTATTGAGATAAAATGACAATAATATATTTTTCATCATTATTAAAACAAAAAAGATATTTACCTTTCTATAATAGGTTAGTAAAACTATTTAAAGATAATAATTTAAGTTGTGAATTTGTTGAAGAAACGAAAGATATTTGGATGCGGGATTTTATGCCTATAAAATCTATGGATGGCAAATATATTCAGTTTGATTATCATCCTATATATTTAAAAAAATATCCTAAATATATAACAGACGGTAGTTTAATTGCAAAATAATTAGGAATAGAAACAATAAAAACGGATATAAAACTTGATGGCGGAAATTTCGTTTGTTATAACGGAAAAGCAATAATAACCTCAAGAATATTTAAAGAAAACCCGCAATACAAAAAACAAATTCTTATAGATAAAATAAAATATTTACTTAAACTTAACAAAATAATAATAATTGAAGAAGAATATGATACTTACGGGCATAGTGACGGTATGGTTAGGTTTGTT
>NZ_CACWEU010000065.1:0-4434 GCF_902760015.1 Candidatus Ruminimicrobium bovinum | reverse complement strand
TTCTTCTATACTTCTATCCCTCTATACTTCTATCCCTCAAAATTGCCACAGGCAATTTTATTTTACAAATGCTATCGTTCCGCTTATAACTTTACCGTCTACTTTTATTTGATAAATATATGTTCCGCTTTCTACATAACGCCCGCTGTAATCTTTACCGTCCCATGCAAAAGTACCACCGTTCAACTCTCTAACTTTTTTACCGTTTACGTTATATATTTTTACACTGTCACCTTCGGTTAAATAATTAAATTGGAACACATCGCCCCTGCTTTCTGCTCTTGCTTTTACTATTACCCTTCTTGCAGGTCTGTAATCATTCTTAGATACTTCCTTTCCTATCCATGCAGCAAAATACCCTGTTTTACTTGAAGTTACATATATTTTTTTATTTTCATAATCTATTGATGTAACCTTTACATATTCATTGATAGCCGAGGTTGATGCCCCTCTTTTAACAATAAATTTATCTCCGTCTTTCATATCAGCATAAGGAATACCGTATTGAGCAGGAGTATTAAGTGTAAAATCATAATCACCGTCAACATCAACACCTATAAGCGCTACAGCAGAACCTGTTTGTATTATGGCAGCTCTTGCTGGAGCCAAACCACCAAGTAACCCCGGATCCAATATTTCAATATTAATGGTTTTATCTCCGTCATAAGCACCCGGATTAATAGTTACACTTGCATCTCCTGCGCTTTGATCGCCGGATTCAAAAGAAACAGTTCCACCCTGAGCACCATTGATAACCGTACTGGAAGATTGAATTATATTTGCCGTTATATAATAAGGGGTTTCATCCGCTTTAACGGGATAATACATTTTAGTTTCTTCATTCCTTATTTTCAACGTAACTTCTATTTGATAATCAACTTTTGTATCTGTTTCGGAAAATTGCGGAAGCGCAATAAAGAAATCCTGTTTATCCGTAATACTTCCGGCACTTTGCTCCCGAACCGCAGAAGAATCCCCGTTAAGATAATACAACATTTTTGCGGTTGCAGATTCATAACAGCCGAAATCCACATTTATTTTTGCATTTAAAAGTTTAGTACTTGCAGAAACAGAATTTATGGGAGTGTGATTTACTACACTTTTAGGAAATTCCGCAATAAAAGTATAGCAAATATCGGATATCACCTGCGTATCAGCTTCTATTTTAGCACACACAAATAAAGCCGTTATTAAAACTGCCGTTAAAATTGATAAGAAAACTTTATTTTTTTTCATTATTACCTTTATATTCTATAAAATTTACTTTTTTATTTCAATATTCCCGTTTTTTAAAACTTCAAACCTTACTGCTTTATGAACAGAACGACCTAATGCCTTAACTTCAAAAACCGCCAAATAAAAACCTTGTTTCAATTCATCTTTTGATGCAATATTTATAATAAAATCTCTTGAACTTTCACAGTAAGTCGGAAAACTTTCTTCAATCTTTATTTCTTTTACAACATTTCCGGTTTCGGTATTATACAATTTAATATTACCCGTATGCCTAATATGAACATTACCGTCATTTTTAATTACCATCGTAGCAGATAAATTACCCGTATTTTGTCCTTTATCGATTTTCAAAGAATCTATTTTAAAATCCGCAATTTCTGTTCCTTCGATTGTGATATAAATAGGAACCTTCATTGTCATATTTATCATATTGGTTTTATTGCTTGAAAATACAACCATTCCGGAAACAGAACCCGTCATACCTTTAAAAGTTTCTATTCTAAAAGGAACTTCAGCTTCACTTTTCGGTTCAATTTCAATTTCGTTTTTAGGTAAATTCAACCATTTTTCAACCGTAACGTCACTTGAATTTTCAGAAGAATTCTTCCAATCTTCCATTGATATTTTAACTATCGCTTTGGTATCTGCGGTATTAAAAACTTTATACACACTTTCACAAACCGCTTCATCATTTGCCACGATATTTATTACCGCCGGGCTTATTGATAAATCTGCATATAAAAGAACACAACTGCATATTACCAAACAACCTGCAACAAAAAATTCTTTCATTTTATTCGTAAGTTAAAACAACACAAATATTGCCGGTATATTTTAAACCGCCTATTGTATTTTTGCAATTTGCCCCGAGATATAAACTTACTTTACTTCCGGAATAATAACCGCTGTTGGAGATACTACCATACTCACCGGAATAAGCATGATATCCGCCGGTTTTATAACCCATTACGGTTGAATAATCTTTATCTTTATCCGTTTTTAAAGCTTTTAAATCCTGCATATACAACCACGGACGAAAACCTTTATCACCGTTTCCTTTATCATAAAGATACCAATAAGTTCCGTCATAATCTTCACCTATTTGTGTTGTATGGCTTCCGCTGCCGTCTGAATAAGGCAAAGCATTTTCACTTGCACGCCAACACATAGGCATAACAAACTCATCTTTTCCTTTAACGGCATACAAACCGTTTCTTGTGGCAGAACTGTTATTTACATATAACTTCACATCCCAATTTTTTTTAGAATCGTCATCAAAATCCAACACTAAATATTGTTCGGCAACTTTCCATTCCGTTTGAAAATTACTTGAAGCCCACGTTATATTACTTGTATTAACCGTAGTATTATCGGAAACTTTTTTTACAGTTACATTAAAAGCACCTGTTGCATTAGGTTTTACCCAACGGACATAATCTATATCCAATGCCAAATTATTACTGACAACATTTTCATCATACGCTATCAAAAGTAAAAAAGATGTTTTTGCCATATTTGAAGAAGTTATATTAGCATTGGTATTACTGTTTAATTTCAAAGAAATATCCTGCCACTGATTTATTTTAGAAGAATCAAAACCGGAAAAATTACTTAACGGAACAGCTATATTTATACCGTTAACTTTAATCCCTACAGGAAACTTACCACAATTTGAATTATTTATTTTAACGGAAAGTCTTAACTCTCCATTATAATAAGCAGACATATCTCTATCCGCTTCGGCATTAGAAGAATTAACAAAAGTTATCCCCCCGCCACCCCAAGATGAATTGCCGGGAACACATCTTGTATAATTTAAACCTTCCTTAGGATTATCGGTTTGATTTGATGACCCCATATTCCCCCATGCAAAAAACCTCACACTGTCATCAATATGTAAACTTTCATTAAAATTAACACCTGATAAAGATTCGGAAAGAACACCATAAAAATTCCTGCCGATATTGCTTGCAAAAGCAACAGATGTTGATAGCATAGATAAGAATAATATTACAAAACTTTTTTTGAACACTTAAAGTTATCCTTTAAAAATAAAATTCTTTTCAATAAAATTGTAAAGCATTAATACAACTTAACAAAAAAGAACTTAAAACAATCTAAAGCAACAATATATAATGTAATGTATAATTTACAACACACAACCAACAACAAAAGCAACACTTCATTACAAAAAATCTACTATTTACAAAGACAACAAAAACAACAAACTACACAAACTCAAGGTATGCAAACCAATGCATACCTTGAGTAATAGACTAAATTATTCTGTAACCTGAACTATATGTAACTGATCTGTTCCGTATTTTTCACCGCCTGTTATATTAGCAAAACCACCGAAGAAATACATATATGCAGTATTATTTACTACATCAGAACCTGTCCAATCACCATCTGTTCCTTGTGCAAAAACAGGACCAACTAAACCTGCAATTTTTGTATATTTCATATAATCACCTTCATCTTTTGTATAAGTACTATCTGCCGTATCCATAAAGAATTTATCGGATCTTGTTGCTGATACGGTTGCAGTTTTAATATCATAAGTTATATTAGCATTTTTTGTTCCAACAAAAGAGAATGCTACAGGAATATAACCTTTAAAATCTCCACCTTTTTTTTCAGGGTTTACCAAACCGCTGTAAACCGTGGAATTATCTGCATTATGTCTTGGAGTTTCAGCTTTATAATTTGACGAATTTTTATTTGTTTGATACATATAAACATTAAAACCGGCTTTTGTAACCGTTGCTGCTACAACTGCATACTGATCTGCTCTTACCCAAGCAACTGTCGAACCGCCAACAAAAGCATCAGGACTTGTCCAATTCAATTGACTTGCTACGGCATCACCGCTTACATTTTTCAATGTAAAAGAAAAATCAACCGTTCCTGAATTACTAAAATCTGCAATACCTACATACGTTGTCGTACTTACTGTTGCTGCAAATGACAAACCTGCAAACAAAAACAACACTGCTAACAAACTTACTACTTTTTTCATTTTTTTCTCCTTAATTTTTTATTTTTTTATTACACTTCTTCCATAAATACTTTTCAATTATAACATAAAAAAATTTTTTTGTCAAGTAAAAAATTTATTAAAATTATTTATGGTAATCTAAGTGTTAAACCGACAAAATGTGAACCGTAACTCTCTTTTACTTCTACAGGCAATTC
>NZ_CACWEU010000064.1:0-7063 GCF_902760015.1 Candidatus Ruminimicrobium bovinum | reverse complement strand
TTCTTCTATACTTCTATCCCTCTATACTTCTATCCCTCAAAATTGCCACAGGCAATTTTATTTTACAAATGCTATCGTTCCGCTTATTAACTTGCTTTTACCTTTTACTTTTATCTGGTAAATATATGTTCCGCTTTCTACATAACGTCCGCTGTCATCTTTACCGTCCCAACTGAAACCGTCATCGTTTCCGCTTGTTATTGTTCTGACTTTTTTACCGTTTACGTTGTATATTTTTACGCTGTCACCTTCTTTTAGATAATTAAAAGCAAACACATCACCGCGGCTTTGTGCCCTTGCTTTTACTATTACCCTTCTTGCAGGTCTGTAATCACTATCAACCAAATTTATATCCGTAAATAATGCATAATAACCTGTTTTATTTATTTTTGCAGAAACTATTTTTTTCTCTACATCAACGGAATCAATGGGAACATTTTCGGTTATGGAACTTAAATCTGCTCCCTTTTTCAATGTAAAATTATCTCTTGAAGTTAATTCCGGATAAGAAATATTAAACATAATATCCTGCTCCAAACTTCCGTCTATTTCAACAGAATACAATTTAACCGGTTTATTAGGATTAACAATACGAATGGAAGAACTTGCCGGTGCATTGGAAGGAGTAATATAATCAGTTAATGGAAGTTCCTTAATAGCAAAAGTTTTTGAACCGCTATATGCACCTGCCGGAACAAAAAGATAAGTATCCGTTTTACTTTGGTCACCGGATTGCAACACTACGGTTTTTCCAGCAGAACCGTCAACAGCTGCCGATACGGAACTTGCAATGACGGCTTTTTGATAATACGGATTTTCCGAAGCATCTACCGGCCAACAAAAAGTTGAAGTTTTTGTTACCGTAGGAGATTTTGCATCCCTGTAAGTAAAAACTCCCTCTAATTGATAATTTACCGTATCACCTTCATTGGCATCAATATCGGTAGAAATATAAAAAGGATTATTATGATAAATACTGTCTTTTTTAACTTCATATATTGTTGAAGAATCGTTATTTATGTAGTATTTCAACTTAAAATCTACATTTTCTGCCGTTCCGAAATTAACGAGAACTTTTGCATTTAAAAATTTATCAATGCTTGAAATAGAATTTATTGCATTATGCTGAATTCCGTTACCTACAATTCTTCCCGTAAGCTTAAATGTGGAAGAAGAAACAATCGTTCTATCCGCAAAAGCGGATACAAAACAAAAAGAAACAAATAATAATACCAATAAAAATTTATTCAATTTATTCATAATATAACTCAACAGTAAGTGTATTTGTAGAATATGTACTACCTATAACGGCTTGTGCAAAATTAGCACCTATATAAACATACAACGGAAACCTTCCTGCCAAAAACGTAGCACCATAAAGCTGAGTTCCTCTTTTAGATATATCGGAACCGTTGTTCCAAATTAACGAATATTCATTATCAAAACCTGATGTTTTTAAATCCTGCATCCATATATAACAATAAGTTTTTTCATCTTTTTTATCACTTAAATCATAATCTATCTGATAAATTTTTAATTTATCTTTTGTAATGGTATATGTAGAAACTCTCCAACAGGCATCTATCCTTGCGGATGTATCATTTTCATTTATCAAACCGGCAGGATTATCTCCGCCTTCATATTTAGGATTTGCCACTATAGGAGCGGCAGTTGAAGTATTATTTGTATAAAACCTTACATAACAAGGATCGGAAGTTGAAGTTGAAGTATCAAATTGAATCCAATTCAAATCTATTTTTATATACTCGTTAGCCGCTTTCCAAGTAGAATCGGCCAAATCGGTATCAACATTTACGTCAAAAGAAAACGTATCCGAAGTTACGGCTTCATCAGTCCCTACTTTTGCCATAGACAATATCATTTGTTCCGCAGATGTAGTTTCGGGTTTTTCCCAACGGATATTATCAATTTCAATTTTATCACCGACATTATAGAACGCCTCATCCAAACCGAAAAGGAATAAATATTGAACTTTGTCCAAACCCGAACTTACAATATCGGACACAGGAACGGAAATCTCATACCATTTATCATTAGCAGAAAATAAAGGATTTATTTCCTTTAATGTTTTATAATACTCTTTTCCGTCGGCTTTAACACCGATTTTAAAATTTATCATTGCGGCATAAGATGTTTTCACCAAAAACTTAATATATCCGTTACTGTATGCCGTCATATCCAAAACACCGGCATTATTATTAACAGCAAAACCACCGCCGCCTGAAGTACCAGCATTTGTAGCGGTTAATAACCAATTAACTTTACCTTCTATCGTGGAATCGGACACATTATCTACGGAAAACCCCTGCTGCCCGCCTGTCCATTTCCACAAATCAATACGAACGGCATTTTCATCACTCTTATCGGCATCTATATTTGCACCGGAAAAAGTTTCCGTCAATATACCATAAACATTTCGATTCGGCACCGCAAAAGCAACCGAAGCAAAAACAAATACTAATACTAACACCAAAAAATTTTTTACTTTCATTTTTTCTTATCTATCCTAAATTCAACTGTTTTCGTTTTTATTGTTCCGTCAACATCAACTTCAACAGTCATAATATATTTTCCGTTTTTCAATGTTCCTTCAAAAAAGCCGGAACTAAAACTTCTTCTGTTCATGGCATATACGGGAGCCGTATTCAAAACTTCATATTCAAAAACAACATCTTTTCCTTTTTTTAAAGTATACTTAAGTTTAGGTCTAAAATAAAAATTAGATTTATTAACCACATCACATGTCATAACAAACTTATCATTAACAAAAGCATTTTTAAAATTACTTACGGAAAACGGAGTATATTCTTTATTTTCAGTTATATACTTTATAACATAAACCGGAAGACTTATAACGTTATTAACCGAGTCCTTAACTGTTGTAAACGATACCATAGCCGAAACATAACCGCTACCTGCCGCACCGGGTAAATCAACGGAACATTTTACCGTTTTACTTTCATAAGGTTTTATAACAAAACTCGAAACATCAACGGTAAGCCACGAAGAAACATTAACTTCCATATTATTGGGACTGTTTTCCCAATCTCTTGTAGTAATATAAACGGTCTCATCAAGCAAACCTTTATTTTCTACAACAAACTCCGCCGATGTTTTATTTTTATCCAAGCCCTTCAAAACAAGTTCCTGTTTAGTGGGGCTTACGGATATACCGGCAAATATAAAAGAACAAAACAAAATTACGATTAAATAACCTATGCTAAATTTTTTAAACATATTCTATTCTACAAACGCCTCTAAAATAACTATCGCGGCATAATCAACTTGAGGCATAGCATTATTAAAATTACAACCTATATACAAATAACTTGTATCGTTAGGTTTAATACCAAAATATCCGTCGGTAGGATTATCAACTATCCTTAAACCGTGTCCGCTCCATTGAACCGTTGAATAATTATTTTGCTCAAAACCGTCATCGGATTTATCAAGCATAAAAGAATATTTGTAATTTCCTTCACTGACGTTACCTTCCACGGTTAAGTCATCGGCAGAAGTACATGTATACGTTGAAGCATGCCATGCCAAAGGCAGAACGGAATAGGAAGATTCTTCATATCCTGTAGCCGCCGTCCCCTGCCCTACAAGCCCGTTAAAATAATTATCTATGGTGCCCGTATATGAACTGACGGTAGGGTCATAAGTATTTTGATTTTTTACATCGGTATAAATTCTTATTTTTGCGCTGACACTTGTTACCGTAGACCTAAAAGCAACATAACAATCGGACTGTTGATAACCGCCTTCGTTTGTTGCCGAAGACCACTTAACTTCCGACACTTTGGAATTATCCGATATTTTATAAATACCGTCAATCGTAAAATCAACACTTCCCGTCCCGGAAATTTTTGCGGTTGCCTTAAAAAAACCTATTTTTTTCGTATCTGCCGATATTTGACTTACGGCAAGAAAAACAACAAACAACAAAGTTATAAAACAAATAAATTTTTTCATACAAACACCTTTAACTGACATAATTTAAAATAATCATCTGTTATACTAACAAAAAAAAATTTTATTGTCAAATTTTTTTGTACAAATTTATATATAATTAATTTTTCTCAAAAAAATTCCGACAGACGGCTGTGATATATATGTTTTTAAATAACTTTCAACATAGCCCCACATTGCTTTATCATCATTGCATAAAAGTTCCTCAACGGTATCCAAATCATCTCCGCAACAGTTAGATATTTTTTTTAAGTAAATTATATCTTCCTTTTTCATATTGGAGTAATTTCTGTTCAAATAATCTATCATATTATATCCGGAAAGTTTTAACAACCTTAAAGAAAAAGCGGTTAATACTCTAATTGGAATTTCCGCCGTAACAAGTAATTGCCAGGTTCTTGATATAAGTTCATATTTTTTTAAATTCGGTAAATGCACGGGAGCAAACTTTGCACTTATTTCATTTACATAAAAAGCCAACATCATTCTATTAAAATCCTGTTTTAACTCGGTATTATTGTTTAAAATTTTTGCACCGGTAACGGTAGGCCTGCCATATTGGGAATTTTGATACACTATAAGTTCGCTTTCGGTTACAGGTTCCGTCGCGGCAGAAAGTTTTGCAACTATTTTTTTTGCACCCGGAACAATTGCATTTATTTTTCCCCACTTATCCGTATAAGCCGTTATTATTTTATCGGCTTCCGAAGATATTTCACAATTTAATATTAATGCTTTGATATTATGATACATTTTGTTCCTTTTAAAAATCACTTTGCGATTTTTAGCTTAGAGCTGAGCCGTGGACTTTGTCCACTCAGCTGATAGCTGATAGTTTTTTATTCAGCGATTTATCACTTGATTGTCAGTATTATTTTTTTTACTTTTTTTTCATCAACGGAATTTATTTCAACGTTTAAATTGTTCCATGTAAATTTTTCATATTTTTTCGGAATATGCCCGAAATATTCCAATACCCAACCGTTTATTGTTGAAAAATGATCTTCGGGAATATTTAATTTTAAACTATCGTTAACATCGGCAATAGACTCCGATGCGGTTATCAAATATTTATTTTCTTTTAATTTTATAATATTTTTATCCTTTTCGTCATATTCGTCCCAAACTTCACCTACAATTTCTTCCAATAAATCTTCCATCGTAACAAGCCCGATAGTCGAACCGAATTCATCAACAACTATCGCAATATGATGTTTCCCTTTTTGAAATTCAACTAAAATTTGTTTTATATAGGCAGTTTCGGGAACATAATAAACTGGTCTTATAATATCGTTTAACATTAATATGCCGTCATTTCTCCATGCAAGCGCAATATCTTTTGCCGTAATTATACCTATTATATTGTTTATACTTTCTTTATATACGGGAACTCTTGAAAACCTTGCGGAAATTATTTCTTCGGCTATTTTTTTCATCGGTTGTTCAACATCAACCGCAACTATATCCGATAAAGGAACCATAACCTGTGTAATTTTTGTTTTTCTAAATTCCATAATTCTGTTTATAATTTTTCTTGATATTTTAGATAACGGAGAAGTCTGCTCGTTTGACAATAAAAATTCAACTTCATCCGGTTGTATTAACGAAGGTTCATTTTTTTTTGAGCCGAACAATTTTAATATATTGTTCGATATTGATACTAAAAAATCATTTAATTGTTTTATTAAAATTGACAATTTAATTACGGCCGGTAAAGTTTTAACCGCATATTTTTCTGCTTTATATCGTGCAAAAGTTTTGGGAATAAGGTTTGCAAATATTAAAGTTGTTATTATCGATACAACGGGAATTATTATAAGCCATAATTTTTTATTAAGTCCGTATATATCCGACAAATCAATACCTATCGAAGTTGTTGCAACACCTACGGCAACTATCGATACGTTCATTAAAACTATCAAAGTTGTAATTACATTATCGGAGTTTTGTTCCCAATATAAAAAATATTTATAAACTTTATTATATTTTTCTTTTATCCTTTTTATATGCGCAGTATTTAAACTTGTTATCGCCGTTTCAGCCGCAGAAAAATAAGCGGCCGTAACCAAGAAAAATAAAAAGATGATAAATTTTATTATTACTATACTCATTTTTTATTAAAAATCGCACTTCAAATTTTTATTCCGCAAAAATTTACGTTAATAAAAACATCAACAACTTACTTTTAAGTTCTTTTAAAAAATTTTTCAAGTTCACCGTGTGTTATTTTATACACCGTCGGTCTTCCGTGCGGACATGTGTAGGGCATTTCACATAAAAACAAATCGGAAATTAAACGAATTGCCTGTTTATCGGTAACCGTATCTCCCGCTTTTATACTGCTTTTACATGCCTTTTTTATTATAACATCGTTTATTTGTTCAACGGAAGGTTTTGTTTCATATTCTAAACAATCAATTACGGAATTAACAATATCCGCACAATTTATTTTTTGCCCCAACAATGCCGGATATGCGGAAATTTTAAAAGTATTTTCACCGAATTCTTCAACGGACAAACCTAATTCGTTAAAGTATTTCAACGAGTTTTTAAGTATTGCGGTTCGCGGTTTTGATAATTCAAATATATCGGGAAATAACATTTGTTGAATTTGTAAAGAATTTGAGGCAACTTCATTTTTAAATTGTTCGTATTTTATTCTTTCCTGAGCGGCATGTTGGTCTATAATAAAACATGTATCCTGTTTTTCGATAAGCAAATAAGTGGAAAATATCTGCCCGATAAATTTAAAATCTTCAGTTTGCAAATGTTCAAGTTCCTGCTGTTTTTCAACCGGTTGTTGCGGTTGAAATGTCGAATATAAATTTTTATAATCCGAAACGGATAATTGTTTATTTACGGATAAATTATCAGGTATATAAACTTTACCGTAATGCTGTTTAGGAAGGGAATAATTAAATTTTTCTTTATTATAAACGGGTTGTTTAATATTTACATCTCTTGAAAAATCCGTCGCAATACTTTCGGAAGTTCCCGGTAAACTTGATACGGAATCTTCCTCAACGGCTTTTTTTATGAAAGAATAAAACAATTCATACATTTGATTTTC
>NZ_CACWEU010000063.1:0-7846 GCF_902760015.1 Candidatus Ruminimicrobium bovinum | reverse complement strand
TGGAGTCCTTTAAAATCCGTGGCTTTTTTGATGTTCTGCTTAATTTATGTTCCTTGTATAGTTGCAATAGCGGTATTTTACAGAGAGGCCGGCTCAAGGTTAAAATGGTTGATAATACTTTTTGCTTGGACAACGGCTTTAGGATACCTGCTGTCGTTTATTGTATACCAAGGAGGACGGTTGTTAGGTTTTTAAGTTAGGTTATGTGGTGATAGGGTTATAGGTTTAACGGCAAAAATAAAATAACTAAAAAATAACTTATAACCCAATAATCCAATAAACTAATAACCCGAAGGTGGTAATTATGGAAACTTTGTTCGTGTTGTTAATTGTGGCACTTTGTGCAATTATTCTTATAAAGAAAATATGCAAACAAATAAAAGGCGGAAAGTGCGATTGCGGTTGCGGATGCAACAACAATTGCGGAAGTTGTTCCAAAAGCAATAGTTGTATTACACAACTTATGAGAAAAAATAAAAAAGATAAATAAAAAAATAAAAGCTTCTTGATTAATTATCAATAAAATTATAAAATTTAAGTAATTAAATAATTAATATTAGCAAAGGGGCTTTTAGATTAAAAATCTTCAAGCCCCTTTTTTTTATTTGTGCTTCAAAAAATTTTTTAAAAGTGTCGTTAAGTAGTTCGTCGTTTAAACTATCAGCTGCTCAGCTGAAAAACCGAAGATTTTGGCTCAGCTTATCAGCTAAAAAATAAAAGGAGAGTAAAAAAATGAAGAAAGTAGTAGCAGGTATGTTGTTTGCAGTATTGGCGGTATGTGTTGCACAAGTTTCTTTTGCGGAGGAAATTGAATTCTTAAAAGGATTCACATTAGGCGGGGGAATTACATTGAATTTGCAAAATTTACAAAATGCAAATAAAGCGGAAGATTCCGACGGTAATCCTATTGATGAAAACAAAACTCCTTCTTTGGGAGAGTATTCCGTGGATTTAACGGTTGAAAAAAAGTTTGATGATAACAACACGGCATTTATTCACTTGGAAACGGGAAAAGGCGATATAAACAATTATTTGAATGCCGTTTCAGGTATAAACAGGGATGCTGATGACAGCGGAGTAGTTAGTGTAACGGAAGCATGGTTTGAACACAAATTTACGGATAAATTTGCAATGAGTTTCGGTGTTTTGGATCCTACGACGGCCGTAGATGATAATGCTTATGCAAATGATGAAACAAAACAATTTTTAGGTTCTATGTTTAGAAATGCGGCAAATATCAATTTTGCCGATAATGCATTCGGTGTAAAAGCAACTTATGAAGCAGATATGATTGATTTTGCAGTTCAATATATTGATGCAAGTGACTATAAAGACATAACAAGAAACGGTTTTGCTTCCGCACAGGTAAATTTTAAACTCGGTTTTATAAATGAAATGGACGGTAATTACAGATTTTACGGTTGGACAAATACAAACGATTATGCAAAACTTGACGGAACGGGTGACGGTAAAGAAAAAAATTACGGTTTCGGTTTAAGTTTTGACCAACAATTTTCCGATATTTTCGGCGGATTTGCAAGATATTCTTGGGCAAACGGAGCAATTGATAATGAGATTGACAGTTCAAATGCTTGGAGTTTAGGTTTGCAGGCGACGGTAAAAGGTTTAAGCGAAAAAGATGTTGTTGCATTGGCTTACGGGCAGGTAATGCCGTCTGACGAATATAAAGATAACGTAAATAAAGATGCAAAAAATGAAAATCATTTGGAAGTTTATTACAGTTGGAACGTAACCGATTATTTGGCAATTTCGCCGAATTTTCAAATGGTGGAAAATCCTTTCTATAACGGAGATGATGATACCGCTTATGTAAGTTCGGTAAGAATGCAAATCAGTTTCTAATAACGTAAATATAAAAAAGAAAGAGCAGAATAAAATCTGCTCTTTCTTTTTTTGTGAAGTATTAAATTAATACTTATTTTATCTTAACATTATCATTGATTATTTTTTCTATTGTTTTTATAACGGTTCTGCCGATTTTTCTTTCAACTCCGCCTTTAGTTAAAGGTATTCCTGTTTTTCTTGATATTTTTGTTTTCAATCCGCTTATACCGAGTAGTCTTTTCCATGAAAAAGAAAAACCGTATTTTTTCATATTAATTTATTCCTTCCGAAAGCAAATCCCGTTCATCAAGTATTCCGATAGGTTTATTATTATTGTCAACAACCGGAATATTATCTATGTTTTTTTCTTGAAGAATTTTTGCCGCATCAACGGCAAGCATATCGGGTTTTATCGTTGACGGTTTTTTTGTCATTACTTCCGATATTTTTTTCTTCAGTAAGTTATCGTGTAATTGAATTTGCCTTCTTAAATCACCGTCGGTAAAAAAACCGACAAGTTTACCGCTTTTATTTACTACGCTTGTTGCACCTACTCTTGTTCCTGTCATTACAAACAATGCTTCTTCAACGGTGGCTGTTTCTTTTACTACGGGATTTGCACCGCCTTTTCTCATAATTGCTTTTACATCCATTGTAAGTTTTTTACCTATAGCTCCCAACGGATGAAGCATTGCAAAATTTTCTTTTTTAAACCCTTTGTTTTCCGAAACTATTAAAGCAAGAGCATCTCCCAATGCAAGCATTGCCGTTGTTGACGAAGTCGGTGCAAGGTTAAAAGGACATGCTTCCTTTTTGACGGAAGAATTTATTATTACATCACAACCTGTCCAAACTTTTGAATTTACTTTACCTGTCATTGCTATTATTTTTATTTTCATTTTTTGTAAAACGGGAAGTAATTGCTTTATTTCTTCGGTTTCTCCGGAATATGACAACATTAATACAACATCGTTTTTCATTATCATACCCAAATCGCCGTGCAGACATTCGGCAGGATGTAAAAATATTGCCGGTACTCCTATTGAAGCCATTGTCGCCGCAATTTTTTTCCCTATAAGTCCCGACTTTCCCAACCCTATTACAACAACTCTTCCAGAAGTTTTTTCTATCAACGATACCGCTTTTTCAAATTGGTCGTTCAAATGATTTGTTTGTTCTTTAATTGCTGCCGACTCCAAATTTAATATTTCTGCTGCACGTTGTATATTTGTTTTTTTCATTATCATTACCTATAAACTGTGAACATTTTTTATAAAATCAGCCATCTTATTAAAATCTTTCCTTCTTTGTAATCTTTCAACGGATTCATCGGCTATCATTCCGAACGGATTAACTTGGTCCGTTATTTCGGATATTTTTTCCGCACTAAAATTACCGCTTATAAAAAAAGGAACATTTAACTGATTAATTTTTTTTAATAATTCAATATTAACAATTGTATTTCCAACATCATCTTTGTCGGTTAAATTTATAATAAAATAATCTATACTACCGACGTAAGGTTGCATTGAAAGTATATCGGACTCTTTTGTGAATTCAAAACTTTTAAAAATTTTAATACCTAATGCTACCGATAATGCTTTGCAAAATTCCGGTGTTTCGTTTCCGTTTAAACAAATTGCCTTCAAATCAGCTTTTTTTATTATTTTTGTTACTTGCTTTTGATCCAAATTTTCAACCGTTGCTACGGCCAAAACAAAAGGAGGTAATTTTTCGTTTACTTCTTTTAACATTTTATCGGAAACTTTTTTGGGTGATTCTTTTATTAAAGTAAACCCTATAAAATCGGTTCCTAAATTTGTTGCGCTTAAAGCGTCTTCATAATTTGTTATACCTGCTATCATTACTTTTACCATAATTATTTCCCGTAAACCTTTTTAGGATCAAATATTTTTTTACCTGTAATTCTTGTATTTCCGGTAAACGACAATTTTCTGTAAAAACAACTTCTGTAACCGGTATGACATGCCGAATCACCTACCTGATGTACTTTTAATAAAATACAATCGGCATCACAATCGTAGTAAACTTCCTTAACTTTTTGTATATTACCGGACTGTTCACCCTTTATCCAAAATTTTTGTCTTGATCTGCTCCAAAATGTAGCTTTTTTTGTTTTTAAAGTTTTTTCAAATGCCTCCGCGTTCATATAAGCTACCATTAAAACCACATTGTCTTTCCAATCCTGCACTACTACGGGAATTAACCCGTCTTTGTTAAATTTTAACTGTTTCGTAATTTCCATTTTACATTCTCCGAATTAATCTTTTCTTAACGCTCTTATTGCTTCTTCCAATTTAAAATCTTCCGTATACAGCGCCTTGCCTACAATAGCACCTATAACACCGTCTTTTTCAAGTTCCGCAATTTGTTTAACGTCTTCAACTGTAGTAACTCCGCCGGAAGCAATTACTTTCATTTTGCTTTCGGTTGCTATACTTTTTAAACTTTTTAAATTAGGTCCTTTTAACATTCCGTCTTTTGAAATATCCGTATAGATAATTTGACTTACTCCCATAGCTTTTAATTTTTCAATCATCTCGGAAGTTGATATCGGTGTAATTTCTTTCCATCCGCCTATTGCAACTTTATCTTCGTAAATATCAAGTGCAACTATAATTTTGTCGGGCCCGTATTTATCTATTGCTTTGCGGACAACATCAGGGTCATAAATCGCAACCGTTCCTAAAATTGCATAACTGGCACCTAATGTAAAAATTTCATCGATTCTTTTCATGTTTCTTATTCCGCCGCCAACTTCAACCGGAGCATCAACGGATAAACAAATATTTCCTATTATTTCATTATTTGATTGCCTTCCGGAAAAAGAACCGTCCAAATCTACAACATGTAACCTTTCGGCTCCTTTTGCTCTCCATAATTTTGCCATAAAAACGGGGTCCGACGAATATATTGTTTCATCGGAAATTTTACCCTGTTTTAACATAACACAATTACCTTGTCTGATATCTACCGCAGGAATTACTATCATTTAGTTAACCTCTATAAAATACCTTTTGTTGAAGGTATGCTTTTTATTTTTTTATTTATTGAAACAGCATCTTTTAAGGCCCTTCCAAAACCTTTAAATACCGCTTCCGCTATATGATGATTATTTCTTCCTTTCATCATTTTTATGTGTAAAGTAATACCGGCATTATTTACAAATGCTATAAAAAATTCCTGCAACAAATCGTAATTGAACCCTGTTTTTTGAAATTTAATTTTAACATCATAACTTAAATGCGGTCTTCCCGATATATCCATTGCAACATAAGCCAATGCTTCATCCATAGGTAGCAGAAAATGACCGTAACGGGTAATACCTTTTTTATCACCCAATGCTTTTTTTAAAGCTTGCCCCAATGTAATTCCGATATCTTCGGTAAGGTGATGGTCGTCTATTTCAATATCACCTTTTGCTTTTATATCCAATGTTATTTGCGCATTGGCAGCAAACAAATTTAACATGTGGTTTAAAAACGGAATATCGGTTTGAATTTTAGCCGGCTTAAACGAATCCAAATTCAAAGCCATATCAATATCGGTTTCGGCAGTTTTTCTTTTAATTTTTACTTTTCTCATTTTAATTCCTTAATTGGCTGAAAAGCTGAGCAGCTTAAAAGCTTATTATTAACATCAACAGCAAACTAATTTAAAAAATTTCTTTTAAAACACTTAAAACTACAATGTATAACTTATAATACATAATTTATAATTAATGTGTTTTTTGCTTTGCAAAAAACTTAATTATTCATCAAAAATTTACAAAGTGAATTTTTACCGACATTTTACATTCTGCATTATACATTCAGTTTAAGAATTTTCCTTTTGTAATGTTTTTAGGTTTAAAAATTTTGTCGTAAAGTTCCAAAGTTTTTCCTAATTTATCCAATAAAATCAATTTATCAAGCAATGCAAATTCATTTTTAAATTCACAATCATCATTGGAATGCATTGATTTTGTAACCAAATGTATAAGCAATTCAATTTCCCTTTCGGAAAATTCTATATCCATTTAATAACCTCTTATTTCAACAGATTTTTTATGATTCTCCAATCCTTCTTTTGCTGCAAAATAAGCAATATTTTTTTGAATTTCTTTATCAAGTTTTTTAACTTCTATATAACTGCTTCTTTTTAAAAATGTCATTACCGATAATCCGCTTGAATATTTTGCCGAAGAATTTGTCGGTAAAACATGCGACGGTCCCGCCCAGTAATCGCCTAATGCCGTCGGTGTATTATAACCTACAAAAATTGCACCCGCATTTTTTATATTTTTTACAATATCTTCTGCTTTTTCCGTTAATATTTCCAAATGTTCCGGAGCAATTTCATTAACCTTTTTAATTGCTTGTTGCAAATTAACATTAAAAAATATTATTTGTTGCAAATACTGTTTTTCTATTCTGTTTTTTAATTTGTTTATTATTGTTTTTGACGGGCAAAACAAATATGCTTTTGCCATTTTATCATGTTCTGCCTGTGCCATCAAATCATAATAAATATAATCCGTATTTGCTTTGGAATCGGCAATAATTGCAACTTCACTCGGACCTGCCAAAGAATCTATCCCGACTTTTCCGTAAACAAGCCGTTTTGCTTCATTAACATAAGCATTTCCCGGACCTACAATCATATCAACGGGTTTTATGATTTCTGTTCCGTAAGCAAGTGTTGCAACGGCAACCGGTCCGCCTATGGAATAAACTTCTTTTATATTACATAAACTTGCTGCAAACAAAACTTCATCAGTCATTTTTTTAGGCGGTGTAAATAAAACTATTCTTTTAACACCTGCAACAGCAGCAGGTATAACATTCATTAAAACCGACGACGGATAAGAAAATTTTCCTCCGGGTACATAAACACCGACTGAATTTATCGGATTATATATTTGTCCGACTTTTTTATATTTATCCGATATAAACCAAGATTTTTTTATATTTTGATATTCTTTCTTATGAAAATTTAAAATATTTTTATAAGATGAAATTACGGCTCTTTTAAATTCTGCATCAACATTTTTAGCTGCCAATGCAAATTTTTTTACTGAAACTTTTGCATCATTTATATTTTTAAACGTAATACCGTCAAATTGCTTAACATAACCTATAACGGCTTTATTACCGTTATTTTTTATATTTTCTATAATATCAAAAACATACCTTGTTATATCTTGCTCCACTTGTTCTCCTTAAAAAACCGTAAAACGATTTTTTAGTTTATAGGATTATTGGGTTATAAGGTTATGGGTTGAACAACAAATACAAAAAAAACAACTTATAACCCTATAACCTAAAAACTTATAATCTATTAATTTGCTTTGCAAATTTTATAAAATGTTTTTTGCTACAAGCATTTCCGCAATTTCCACGGCATTAAGAGCAGCACCTTTTAATAAATTATCCGATACTACCCAAAAAGTTAAACCGTTATCGCATGAAATATCTTTTCTTATTCTGCCGACAAATGTTTTCTGTTGGTTTTGTGCAAACAACGGCATAGGATATTTGTTTTCCGCCGGGTTATCTATAACTTCAACACCTTTTGCGGAAGATAAAAGTTCTCTTGCTTTTTGCGGTGTCAACTCTTTTTCAGTCTCAATCCATACGGATTCGCTGTGTGCTCTTAAAACAGGAACTCTGACACAAGTTGCACTTACCTTTATACCTTTATCACCCATTATTTTCATTGTTTCGTTTGTCATTTTCATTTCTTCTTTTGTATAACCGTTGTCTTCAAAAACATCTATATGCGGTAAAACATTATATGCTATTTGATACGGAAATTTTTCAAAAGGCGGTAAAGGTTCTCCCTTTCCCAATGCTTTTGTTTGATTATCCAAATCGTGAATACCTTTTGAGCCGGCACCTGAAACCGCCTGATAAGTTGAAACAATTACTCTTTTAATTTTTGCATAATCGTGTAACGGTTTTAATGCTACAACCATTTGAATTGTTGAACAATTAGGATT
>NZ_CACWEU010000062.1:0-3958 GCF_902760015.1 Candidatus Ruminimicrobium bovinum | reverse complement strand
TCTTGTGAAATGTATAACTTTATCATATTCTCTAACAAGTTTTATAATTTTAATTTTATCAAAATCATTTCTTGTCATTCTGTCTAAGATGTCAAATATGATATGCTTTATCTCTTGATGTTTCTTTACATATTACAACATTTCTAAAAAATTCTTCCTTTCTTTCTTGCCCCAGGCAGATTCTGAGACTTTCCAAATTTTTACAATCTCAAGATTGTTCTGCTGAGCATATTGTTTAGCCAATTTCTCTTGAGCATCAAGAGAATAATTATCTTCCTGTCCTTTACTACTTACTCTTAAAAATAATATAGCTTTTTCTTTATAGTTATTATTAATCTTTCTTAACATTTTTTGTGCTCCTTTAAAAGTTCTTTAATTTGGTATTCGTTAATTTTATTAACCTTAGCTTTTCTTGTTAGCCAATGGTTAATAGTAACAACACTAACACCTAATATTTCTGCCAATTTTTGTTGACTTATCTTATTTTTTAGACGATAATTGTCTAATTCAGCTATTAAATCAATGTTGTTTTCTTCTAACATTGTTTAAAACCTCCATATTAAATAGTATTTAAGTTTATTAAACTATATTTGTATTATACAATGTTTGTTGTATTAAATACAAGCAAAACTAAACTATCCTGATAAAATATATTCCATTGTTCTATTCCTCCTTTTTATTTATATTATTTTGCTTAAAGTCATATTTGCCTTGTGCCACATAGATTCTCTTATTAACGGAATATGCTTTCCTTGATATATCTTTCTTTTATAAAAGAATTTTCCAAAGTAGAATGGATTTTGAATTATATTGATAAGTTTGCGGGGATTAATTCCTACTTTTATTGATAATTTTATAAACTTCTCTTTTGTCATTTTTCCTTTAGATAAAATTTCAAAAATTTCTTTTATTTTTTGAGCTATTTTATTATTTATATCTATCATTCTTGTTCGTGGATTGTTTATATATCCCAACGGAGCTTTTAATGGAAGTATTCCATATTTTGCTTTTTCAAGCATTCCAATTTTGGTTTTTTTTGATGTATCATTTGATATTTTTTTAGCAACAGCAATATCCAAATCAGTTAAAGCAAGTCCTTCTGGAGAAGGACTTACTATACATTTCATTTTGTCTTTTACAAAATGTATAGTTTTGTTATTTTGTCTAACAAAATCATATATTCTTTGTGTATCAAGAAGATTGCTATTCATTATTTCTTCAGAGTAAAAAATAATATGTTTTATTTCTGGATGTTTTGTAATGTATTTAAGCATATCTATTATTTTTTCTCTTCCTTTGATGTTCCAAGAACTTTCTATACATTTGTAGCTTTTTGTAAGTTGTAGATTATTAGCCTTTGAATATTTCAAGATTTCTTTTTCTTGAAATTCTAAAGAATATTTTATTGTTCCATATGAAGATGCTTTACAATATCCTACTGCTTGTTCTGCCTTTTTAATAAAATTATTCATTTTTAGTTCTTCTGTTAAATTTTGTAACATTTTATTTTCTCCTTTTTTTTGAATTAAATTTTGTCTTTCTTTACTACTTTTTACTTCATTGTTCTTTTTTATCATTTTCTTTTCCTCTCTTTTTAAATATTTTACTTCTCTACTACTTTTTACTTCTTTGGTTTTAGTAACCATTTTTACATCCTCCTGGAATTTATATTTTTAAACAACTTTTTTAATAATTTCAGTAACTTTCCCGAACTCTATAACTTCAAGATTATGTTCAAACTTTACATCATTAATGTTGTTGTCTAATTTTTTAAGTTTTTCTACTAATTGATTCGGATTATATGAACCATAACAATCAATAGTTGTTGCTATATCCGAATGTCCGAAATTTTGAGAAACTATTTTTATTTCTTCTCCGTAAGGTATTTTTGACAAGATTAGATTTATTGCTAAATCTCTATATCTATGTGGACTATAATAGGTAATGTTTCTTTCTTTACAAAGATTAGTTAATATTTTTACAAAACCAGTGCCGGAGATAAACTCTTTTGAAAGTTTGCTCCGTTTAAAGCTTAAATTGTCTGTATCTTTAATACATTGCATTTTAGGGAATAATGGGTCAGCTTTTTTAAATCCGTTATCCTTTAAATAGTTATACCAATCAACAAAAATATCCACCAACTCATTATCAAAGTGAAAAATTTTTGAAACTATAGTCTTTCCGAACTTTGTTCTTGTATTAAACCGTGGATATTGCTTTACTATTAAATTATCAATATCTATACACTGCATTGATAAACTAACTAAAGCATCTACCCTTACACCAGTCAGGTATAAAAAGGATATTAAAGCTCTATCCCTTTTATCCTTATCGGTTTCATTAGGAATGGAGTTTACTAACTTTTTTACATAGTCTAAAGTTGGATATTCCTTAAATTCCTGTTTATTACAATACTCTAATTTCTTATCCTTTCTTGATAAGTTAAAGTATTCAAATTTATCACTTAAAGATTTAAATCCTTTTTGATTACTTAACCATTCATAAAAATTATAAAGTTGTTTCATATACATTATGAATGTTTTTTTGCTTAAATCGGTATTTAATAGATTTTTTGCTTCTATTATATTATCAACCGTTAATTTAGAGTATTGTTTATTCTTTATAACTTCATTAAACTTTCTTATACTTCTAAGAAATATTTTCTTTGTATTTATAGATACTCCTTTACTATCAATTAAATAATTTGAATAGTTCCTTATAATTTTTTCATTACTTTCTTTTTTCAATTTTTTCACTCCTTGTTTAATATTGTGAACTTTAACCTATGGAGAGCTATACTATATACTCTCACAATCAATAAGTTGTTGTTCATTAGTTGTTTCTATCATCCTATTACTGAAAATTCTTACAACTTTTGAATTACATATATTGCAGATACCTTTTTTAATACACAATTCACAGTTGCCTATCTTCTTTCCAGTATTTTCTATGATTACCTCTTTAGCTGTAACAGCTTTTTTACATTTACAACAGAAGAATTCATTATCTTTTATTTTGTTTGTAATCTTTTCTGTTCTAATCGACCTTTTATAAATTCTTTTATACTACTGCCAGAAAACAACAACGGATAAGAACTTTCTATAGATTTCATACCTTTTGCATAATACTTGTAAACACTTCTAACATTAATATTTAGCTTTCTTGCTATTTCTTTTGCCGTATATGTTTCGTAATCACTTATAGAACGATATTTCTTCAATCCTTTCATTTATGCTACCTCCCTATTAATGAAACATTCTTTGTATTTAGCTTTCAGTTCCCTAAGATACAATTCAAACTGCAATATGTTTTTTACAGCTTCTAATGTTTCTTCATCCGATAAATTTTCATTAATGTATTTTTTTTCCAAGAAATACTAACTTGCTTTCTGTTTCTGTCATTTACAACACATCCATTTAATTTAAAGATTTTTAATATTTTTCTAATAGTTTTAAGCATCTAAAGATTTGTCTTCTTTGGAATGTTTTTTATAAAGGTAATAATATACCTGAACAATTTTTTAATTATCAAAAATTATTTTTTATTAATTTTTTATTTTTTATTTGATTATTTTTTTTATTGATTATTTTATTATTAGATTTTTATATTTTATTTTGTATTTTTTTTATTTATATAAATTTTTATTATTTATTATTAGTTTTTTGTTTTTTATATTTGAATATTTAAATTTAATATATTTCATTATTATTTTTTTTTATTATTATTTAATTTTTTTTATTATTTTTATTCATTTTTTATATTTTTCAATTTTTATAATTTTTAATTTATTATTATTTATTTTTAATTTTTTAATTATTTAAAATTGTTTTATTATTTTTTTAATTTTGTTTTACAATTTGGCATATTAGCTAAATTAGCTAAATTTTCGCTATTTTATTTATTTTTTATTATTATTTTTTATTGTTTTATTTTTATTATTTTTTTTCTTTTTCTTTTT
>NZ_CACWEU010000061.1:0-13956 GCF_902760015.1 Candidatus Ruminimicrobium bovinum | reverse complement strand
TTCTTCTATTACTTCATTATACTCATCAAAAGGAGTTCCGTTTACTTTATTTATATAAATATGCGGTTGAATACCTAAAATTTTTGCCCTTATATCCTGCTGAAAACCGCTTAAAACAGACAGAGTTATTACCAATGCACAAACACCGAGTGTGGTTCCCCCTATTGCAATAAGGGTTGTTAAAAAAGCAAAAAATCCCTTCTTTCTTGCTTTAATGTAACGGCAGGCAATAAAAAATTCTACTGATTTTAACATTCCGGTTTCATTGCAGGGAAAAATATAACTTCCCTAATTGATTCAACTTCGGTTAATATCATAACAAGACGGTCAATTCCTATACCTAAACCGCCGGTAGGAGGCAAGCCCTGTTCCAAAGCTGTTATAAAATCTTCGTCGTAAGGTTGTGCTTCTTCGTCGCCTTTAACTTTTGCTTCCATTTGTTGTTTAAACCTTATTTTTTGTAAGTAAGGGTCGTTTAACTCGGAATAAGCATTACAAATTTCCATACCGTTTATATAAAGTTCAAACCTTTCGGCAATTTCAGGTTGTTCAAATTTAATTTTTGTAAGCGGAGAATATATTGCCGGATAGTCAATAATAAATGTTGGCTCTTTTAAATTAGGAATTACTTTTTCGTCAAGAATTTGATCTAAAATTTTTTGATCCGTTGCATTTTTAGGCAAATCCAAATTCAAATGTTTAACCATATCAAAAAGTTTACCCGTTTCCAAATGAGGAAGTAAATCAAGCCCGGTATATTCTTTTATCAAGTCAAACATTTTCAATCTTTTAAAATTCAAATTTATTTTTGAACCTATTGCAGCGGCACAATTTTTTATAATTGTTTCGGTTAAATCCATCATATCGTTATAGTCGGCATATGCCTGGTATAATTCCATCATAGTAAATTCAGGGTTATGGTTTCTGTCAATACCTTCGTTTCTGAAATTTCTGCCTATTTCAAAAACCCTTTCCATACCGCCTACAACCAACCTTTTTAAAAACAATTCCGGTGCTATTCTCATAAACAAATCAATGTCTAAAGCATTATGGTGCGTGGTAAAAGGTTTTGCATTTGCTCCGCCGGCAAGAGTTTGCAAAATAGGAGTTTCAACCTCAACAAAATTCATATCCTGCAAAGTTTTTCTTAATGTGGAAATTATTTTAGACCTTTTTATAAAAACTTCCTTTACATCTCGGTTTGCAATTAAATCCAAATATCTTTGTCTGTATCTTGTTTCGGTATCTTTTAAACCGTGCCATTTTTCCGGTAACGGACGAAATGCTTTGCAGATAATTTGAAATTTTTCGGCTTTTAAACTTAATTCACCGGTTCTTGTTCTAAAAGGGGTTCCCTCAATTAAAACGAAATCGGACAAATCCGACATTTCTTTAAAAAGTTTAAAACTGTCATCACCGACTTGGTCTTTACGAACATAAACCTGTATTCTTCCTGTTCCGTCGGCAATATCTATAAACGAAGCTTTTCCCATATCTCTTCTTGACATCATTCTGCCCGCAACCGAAACCTTAATATCGGAAACTTCTTCGTTTTTTAATTGTTCAAAATTTTTTCTTACCTGTGATATTTTGTCTTTAACATCAACTTTTGCAGGATAAGGGTTTATACCTGCAGCTTTCATTTTATCGGCTTTTTCTTTTCTTTGTGCAATAAGATTATCTATTGCTGTTGTTGATGTTTCCTGTTCTTGTAAACTTTGTTTTTCTTGCATTTTATTTATTCCTTATTAATTTAATTTATATCTTTAAAATATATCATTTTTAGGCGGAAAAAGCAAAAAAAGCACTGCCTGCCGGAAGTGCTTTTTTAATTAAAAACTTAGTATTTAAAGATACAAGCCGCAATTAGAATTTTATATTATTGTTTTGCCGGACTCTTCTTCAAACAAGTGAACTTTTGTTAAGTCCAATACAAATTCTATTATTTGGTTCGGCTTTGCTTTATTACTTGAGTTAACCTTTGCAACCATACTGTTTTTACCCGTATTAAAATGTAAATAAATTTCACTGCCCAAAGGTTCCACAATTTCAACGGTTGCATTAAATGTTGCAGTATCATTATGATTTAAGTTTGTAAAAAGTTTATCAAAAATATCTTCCGGACGAACACCGACAAATACTTTTTTATTAATATAAGGAGCCATTTTTTCTTTCATAAAAGCAGGAATTTTTATATCAAAAGAACCTTCTTTTAAGAATATTTCACTGTTTTTTTCAACTACGTCAACACCAAAAAAATTCATTGGAGGGGTACCGATAAAACCGGCAACAAACTTATTTGCAGGTTGGTTATAAAGATCCAACGGACCTGCAACCTGTTGAATAATACCGTCTTTCATTACACATATTTTATCACCCATCGTCATAGCTTCGGTTTGGTCGTGGGTAACATATATCATTGTGCTTTGCAACCTTTCATGAAGTTTTTTTAATTCCGCCCTCATTTGAACCCTTAATTTCGCATCAAGGTTTGAAAGCGGCTCATCAAATAAAAACACTTTCGGTTTTCTGACTATTGCCCTTCCGACGGCAACTCTCTGCCTTTGACCGCCGCTTAACTGTTTAGGTTTCCTGTCTAAAAGATGTGATATTCCCAAAATTTCCGCAGCTTCTTTTACCCTTGCTTCTATATCTTTTTTACTGTAACCTTTTAATTTTAAAGCAAAGCCCATATTTTCATAAACCGTCATGTGAGGATACAATGCATAATTTTGAAAGACCATTGCAATATCTCTGTTTTTGGGAGGAATATCATTTACACGAACACCGTCTATATATATATCACCTGAGGAAATATCTTCAAGACCTGCAACCATTCTTAACGTAGTTGTTTTACCGCAACCGGAAGGACCGACCAAAATACAAAATTCTTTATCGGGTATTTCCAAATTAAAATTTTTTACAATTTTTATATTGCCGTAATTTTTACAAACATTTTTCAATACTATGCTTGCCATAGTTATACTTCCCCCAAGTTATATATATAGAGTTAATTATATACTTTTAATGTTTTTAAGTCAAGAAAAACATAAACAAATAAAACGACAATTTACAGAAAATTTATTTTTTGTTTTGTTGAAACAGAGAATACTTTACATTTATTCTGTCAAAATGTAACGGATTAAATGCAGAAGAAGCTATAAGATACCAAGCGGTAGATGATGTTGATGCAACCCAACTTCCGTTTTTCCCTCTGGGTATTTCCCAATCTTTGTTAAAAGCCATAAATCTTTCTTTATCATTTGGATTTTTTGACGTATAAGGCAAAGCTCCGTCGGAAAGACCTATTATTCCTATTGCTTTATTAACCTGTTCCAACAAAAACTTGGAATGGTCCCTATATTGTTCGGCTAATCTCCATTTTCCTGTTTTCTGTGCATAATCGGCAAGAATTTGAACTGCCACAATATGGAAACAAGTTCCTTCAAACCAACTCATTCTATAACCTTTATTTCTTCCGGCATCGTTAGTAAAGTCGTATCCGGAAATTTTTTCTCCGTTTATATTATCCTCTACAAAAAATTCATTTTTTGCAAAATTGAAAAGGTTAAACGGATTTATGCCTATGGTTTCCATGTGTTCCGGAGTAATTGAAGCTATTGCCCACGATACGGTATCCAATGCATCGGTTGTGTCTAATTTATCGTCACTGTAGCCCATATTAAAACTTTGTTTATCTTTATCGTAAATTAAAAGTTTAAACCAACGTTCTATATTATCCAATTCTGTTTCAATATCTTTAATTGAAAAATTTGCTTCTTCAAAATAAGTTTTTACTTCCGGTTTATTTGCATATAAATAAATATCTCTTACCAAACACAACGCGGCATAATGGTCAAGAACATTCTCGGTAGAATAAACTTTAGACCAATCCGGCGGCATCCAACCGTAGCCCATACTTGCCGCACCGAGTTGCCCGTTTTGAAATTTAAAATGATTTATCTGTGAAGCCCATTTTAATGAATCCAATATAAAAGGCATAAATTCCAAATTACCTGTAACTGCGGTATATTGAAGTGCTGCAATAGTAACCCACATATTAGGTCCTAAATGAACTCTGTTACCGTCTATACCTGCCGTTAAACCGTTTTTGGTTCTTCTTAAGTCGCTTCTGTATGTATTAAACAATCCTTCTTTTTCCGATTTTAACAGATAAAATTCTCTGCTGTAAATTTTTAAAATTTTATATGCTTTTGAATATTGACCGGCAAGTAAATAAGCAATTGCCGATACCGAACCGTCATAAATAAAAGATTGTGTATCCAAAAAACCGCTTTTACCTATAATAAAAGATTTTGTAACCAGGTCGTAAGTATAATTTGATGAATTTCTAAAACTTTCTACCAAACCGGTAATTGCCGATGTTTGTTTATCAAAAAAAGAAACCGTTCTCATTTGAAGTTTATAATAGTTTGCATTTAAAGCATCCGGAGAAAACCTTTCTCTGTAAACTTTAGATACAATTTCCGCAGAAACAGTTAACGAAAAAAGACAAATTGATAATAAGATAACACAAAATTTTTTCATAATAAAATTTACAATACAAAATTTTACCGACGTCACACATTATACATTTTAAATTATAAATTTATTAAGATATTTGTAAAGTTGCCGTAACTTGCATACCTTCACAAGTAAGCGTAATATCGGTTGAACCCGTTCCTTTAGATGTCAGTTCGGTTTCCTTAGAATTGTTGCTGCTAAATGAAGCTAAAGAGGAATCGGCTACAGACCAAGTAACCGATTTATTTATATCTTTACCTGCTGCATTTTTTATAACAGCCCTTACCGAAATTGTAGAATTTGCAGACATTTTCAAAGTATGATCCGAATAAGAATATCCCGGAGCATCTATTTTTAAAATCATGGTATTGGCAGTCAATTTATCTTTTTGAGCACACCCTATAAAAAAAACTGCTATAAAAAATAATGATAGTAAAAAAACTTTTTTCAAAACAAACTCCTATATTGAAAATTTAGTTCTATATTTTAACATAACTCCGTCATTGGAACACATTTGTATATCAAAATGTTTTCTAACATACATTTCTTCTCTTGACTTTCCTACAAAATAAGCATCCGCAACAGCAAATATCCATGTTGCCAAAGCAACACCGCCCAATATTCTTGAAATATTCAAATTATCTTTATAATCATCATATTTTGAACTGTTTCTTGCACCTATTTCTTCATAATCACTGTAATTATTTTCGGCTTCTCTGTTAAACAAAATACAACCGGTAACGGATGCCGCAAAAATACCGAAAACTATCCAACCTTTAGTTTTCTGTCCGTTCCAACCTTGCCCCCATCCGGGCATAAGCGCCGAACGTGCAGCAGCATTTAATGCCGAATAATGTGTACAATCTATAGTAAAAGTACATGCATCGGCAACAGATACATTAAACAAAATTGACAATAATGTTAACAACACAAAAACTTTTTTCATAATTACTTTTTACAATACCTTATATTATCTATATAAACCGTTCCTCCGCCTGTTTGAACGGAATCATTTTCTCTATACATATTAACACTTATATAATATTCCATAGCATTCCAATAGTTCATGGTTTTTCCGGTCAAAGGAATTTCAAATTTTGTCCAACCGGATGACAAATCGGATTTTGTTATAACTTTTCTGTCGTTACCGCCTCCGCTTGAAGGAACGGCAATTTCAAAAATACAACCTTCCGTCAAATAACCTTTTGCATAAAATTCCAGGCAATTATAACCGCTTGTACTCATATCCGTCCGTCCGCCTTCATACTCCGTAACGGATAATCCCCAACCCGCAAACTGATAAGGATTATTATCATTCCATGACATTTTTATACAATAGGCGCCCATAGCACCTTCCGTGCATTTAAAATTTAAAACATCTCTATCGTCACCGTTTTGTAAAAACCTTGACCCCATCCAAATTTTAGGTTCAAAAGAACCTTTTGTTTTTATTTCATCATCATAAACATAAAATACGGAAGGCCATTTTTTTACTCTCGGATGTAAACCGGCAACATCCGTAAGGGGATACCTTTCGCAAGATACTAAAATAATTGCAACAACAAAAAATAATGTTAATTTTACTATCTTATTCATATCTTATTTCATCCAAATAAAATGTTGCTCCGTTAGGGTTATCCGTTTTCGAAACACCTATATAAAACCCGGTAGATATATAGGACAAATCGCTGTCTGACAAATCCAAAGTATACTTTTTCCAACTGGTTGTAAGTTTTATATTAGTCATCCAAACTTTATCGCTATCGGGAAAATGTCCCTGCAAACCGCCTACCTGAACTTTACTTATAACTTCATTACCGTATTTACCCTTGGCTAAAAAAGTTAAAGCTTTTGCTTTTCTTAAATCAAAACCTGCTTTTACGGTAGCCCAATTGTTAGCGGGATTCTGCCAATAAATACCTGCCCATTTTTTACGCCCCTTAGGCGTATAATCAACCTGTATACAATACTTACCTTTTATCATCTTAACGTCTTTACAGGCAATATCAAGTTTCAAATCCGCAACATCCGCAATCCAACCCGAAGGGACAAAATGATTTCTTTTTGAGCCGAAATCCTCATACACATAAAAAGGTTGAAACCTCATTGCAATGTCAATATCATCATCGTCTTCATTTTGAATAGATTTACTTTTACATATACCATTCTGTGTATATGCACAAATAAAACTACCGATAATTAAAAATACTAATAATAATTTTTTCATTTTTGTTTGGATGTTAGGGGGCAGAATATCTGCCCCCTAAAAAACTAATTATTCATAAATAATATCATCTATGTAGAAAATACATCCGTTAGGATTATCTTCTTTAGATAATGCAAAACAGAAACCGCCAATAATATTAGACAAATCTTTACCGGATAAATCTAATGTATATTGTTTCCATTCTTTTGTAAGTTCAATAGGTCCCATTGTTACGGAATCGGTATCGGAATATTCTCCGGTTATACCACCCATTTTGAACTCAGCAATTTTTTCTCCGCCTTGTGCTCCTCTTGCCCAGAATGTCAATTTTTTTGCACCTGTTAAATTGAAGCCGCCTTTCTTTTCTCCCCAGTTATTAGCCGGTTGTTGCCAGAAAATACCCATCCAACCTGCATTTTGTGACATTTTTGCACTATAGGTAATTTTAATACAAGATGAACCGCTTCTTGGTGTTTCTGCACAAGCCAAATTCATTTTAATGTCACCATAATCGCCCATCCAACCTGATGGTGCAAAATGGTTGTCTTTTGAACCGTTTTCTACATAAACAGCAAACGGTTTAAAAGATGATGAGGATGCCTTTGCTGCAAAAGAAAAACTTGCAACACTTGCAACTACTGCTACTGCCAACAACAAACCTAACGTCTTTTTCATTTCTTCTCTCCTTTTTTTTTTCTTTGTAGCAAGCTACAAAATTTTTTTTACTCATTATTGATCAAGTCATACGACTTTTTAGTTACTCCGTCTTGTTTCTTCAGTATGGTAATTTCAACTCTTCTGTTTTGATCTCTACCTGCCGAAGTTGCATTTGTTGCAACAGGAACGGAGAACCACAAACCTTCCGTCGTAATTCTGTCTTTGTCAATGCCGTGTTTTATTAAGAATGTGGCAACGGCATTTGCTCTTCTCTTAGATAATATGATGTTGTATTGCTTACTGCCGTAATTATCGGTATGACCTTCAACCTTAATAGGTCTGTCAGGATACATTTTCAATATTCTGACAGCTTCATTCAACATCTTCGTAGATTTATCTTTCAAATTATATTTATCGAAATCGAAAAGAACTTTAGCCGAGAACGCCATCTTAAGACCTAATTCTGTCTCTTGAACTCTAATTTCAGGTGTAATCAACCTAACAGGGCATATTTCGGACTTTGCACTGTTACCGGAAGTATCAAAAGCCGTTAACTGAGCATAATATGTTTCATCAGGCAGATATCTATCATAGAAATCTTTACCGTTCCAGTCAAGAGTTTCCGGAGGATCACCTCTGCCGTTCCATGTCATAACGGTTACAGAACTCTTATCAACCATTCTGATTTCCCAACTTGCAATACCTTCGTCATCGTAAGCTTTAGGATAAAGTATCGTCTTTTGTCCTTGCGACGGCATAAACACATCAGGAGCAAGAGATAATATAGCAATAGGAGGCGACATATCTTTTTGAATTCTCTCTTCGGTACCGAATCTGAATACAGCATCAAATATTAACTTGACAAAGACCCTTACTTCATCAAAGGAACCTAATTCATTTCTGGAAGAAGAAACCCCGTCTATTTTTTGAACTATTTCAAGGTTATCTTTTCTTCCGCCAACATATTCGGCTCCGATAGTTAGACAATTTGGAAACTCTCTTGTTACACCTGCCAAATAAAGTTCATCATAAGTGGCACCGAAATTCTTGTGCCAATCTTCAGGCCCCCAAGCATCTCTGTAGTAACCGCCCTGAAATGTATACTGTTTATATTTTACTTTTAAATTTGTTTTAAAATAGCCGGTTATTTTCTTTAAAAACACTTCAGCTTTTGCATAAGGCGTACTCATTGTCGCAACATCTTCACCTACTTCAAAGTCGTATAAAACTTCTACTTTATTAAAGAACATTCTCGTAAAGAAATACCAAGATCCCAAATATCCGTCGGTAGGCAAAGCTCCCGTTACGGGAACACCCGAAAAAGCTTCCCAAACAATATCACCGTTTTCATCTCTGTAAATTTGCCTGTCCGTTCCGCCCAAATGCCTTGTAAGTTTTAATTTTGTTGCAAACGTAAATAACGAGTCTTCCTGAGGATTCAAATTCCATTCTTCAATAACATTCGGTTCCATTAAATAAAACCAAGTATCCGGTGTAGGATCATAAGTAAAAGTTAATGCAAATTCATCCGTTTCTCTGTTATCAAAACCTGTAGGTGCGTTTCGCCACCATACCCAAAAAGGAGAAGTTTGTCCTCTTGTTTGAATTAAATCAGGGCCATAATCACTGCCTACATAAGGCATTGATCTGAGCAACGGTTTTCTGTGCATAACACTTAAAGCGCCGGTAAAATCCTTATTAAGTGCATGCTGAACTTCTGCATCCAACTGTTGCTTATTGCCTGCTACTAAACCTTGATATGAATATTTTGTTGTAATTAAATCTGCGCCTAATATTTTTGGGATTGATAATTTCGCGGCACCACCGAAAGCATCTGCCATACCGGTTTTGCCTTCTTTTATGAGGTATTTTGTTCCTGCAGTTCCTGTTCCCTCCGGAACTTCTTTATCTACATATTGATACGTTTTGTCAAGTCTGAAAGGCCTAAACATACCGCCTACCTGCAACGTAGTTCCGGCAACTTTAAAATCAGTAGAAATTTCTGCCGTTCGCATTCTTTCATCGGGATCACCGTAAGGAATAATATGATCGGCATACATCAAATTAACATTACTGCCGAATATATTTCTATACTTCATATAGAAACCCTGGTTATAATCAACAACAGCTTCTTGCCCGTATATAAACTGAAAATCACCGGCTGAGCCCTTCATATTTAATTGCCACCATTCCGGAACAGCTCTACCGGTAACTCTTACATCGTTATACGGATCCATGTGCGCCTGGTAAATATTGAACATATCTCCTTCATAACGCCAATCGTAATGCGCCTGGTTCCTATAATAACCTAAACTTGCCCAATCATTATGAATAACCGCCTTTGCACTATCCCAAAAGAAATGAGGAAATATAATACCTTCATCAAACATTCTGTGGAAATTGTTAACCGTCTTCCAATACCTTGATGCATAATCTCCCATAAAATCCAAACCGAACTGAGCATAAAACCAATCCGTAGGTTTCATTGCAACACCTACAAACAAACTTTGTCCCCAGTGGTCTTTCCAATCCTGATTATTTAAACTTTTATCCTTCGTATCTCTTCTGAAGTAATAATTCATTCCGTTAGGAACGGTATACCAGGCATCCAATCTTCTGTTAAAAATCCCTTCCAACATAAGCTCGGTATGCAATGCTATATCCGAAACCGCCAACTTTTCAGCATCGGGTTCATTGGGAGAATGCCTAAAATCAGACCTGACTTCCGCAAAAACATCGACAACGGAAATCATAAAAAAAACCAATAAAATGATGGAAAACAAACTTCTTTTTATAGACATATTACAAGAATTATATTTTTTTAAAAAAATAATGTCAAGCATTTTATATTATTTATTATTTATTTTATTTTTTCTTGCATAATATTTTTTTACACCTTCATATATCGAGTCCGCTATAGCAAGTTGAAAATTTCTTGTATTTAACTTTGCTTCTTCGCTGTAATTACTTATAAATGCACCTTCAACCAAAACCGCAGGCATTTGTGCTCCTCTTAAAACATAGAAATTTGCCTGTTTTATTCCTCTGTTAATTGTTTTAAGTCTTTTCGGTGTTTCACCCGATATAAAACTTGCAAGTTCCGACGACTCATTTATAAATTCATTAACCGTCATGGACCACAACATATTTTGTAAAACGGCTTTTTGTCCTTTGGGCTTATCTTCCAAAGATATAACCGAGTTTTCCAAAGCGGCTGTTGCCGCAGCTTCGGAATCGGAAGCATTTTCGGACAGGAAATAAATTTCAAAACCGGACATTTCTCTTTTTATATTTGCATTATTATGAACTGAAATAAACAAATCAACTTTATTTTTATTTGCAATATTTGTTCTTTCCGAAAGAGGTATAAATGTATCATCTTCCCTTGTCAATATCACCTTGTAATTTTTATCTTTGTTAAATAAATTTTTTAATGCCAATGCTATTGCAAGGTTTACATCTTTTTCTTTCGTTCCGTTAGGTCCTACCGCTCCCGGATCGTGTCCGCCGTGACCTGCATCTATTAAAATAAGTTTTGCATCTTCACTTCTTTGTTCATCCGTAGGAATAATATCTTTCATGGATTCCTTATCATCTATTAATTCGTAAGTATTGTCTATTATTTGGTCTTCCGTTACCGTAACGGTTTTTATTTTCGCAAGCTCTGCCGAATCATCTTCTTCTACAACGGGTTTTTCATAAATATCGGATTGTACTTCCAATGCTCTCGCATTTATTACGGGCGGTAAAATATCATTTTCCGATTCCAAGGTTTTGTCCGTATCCGTTACCGGATTTTGAACAACAATATTTTTATCCGACGAAGCGCTTACAACAGCATTATTGTCCGTATCATTTTTTATATCAACTTTGGAATCAACTATGGTTTCAGGAATAGAAACAACACAAGGTTTTGTAATATCAACCGGAGAAGAGTGAACAATATCCACAACAACTTTCAAAGGCCTTTTAAACTTTTGAATTTTTACCGACTTTGGTGTTTGTAACAAATCAATTTTAAAAACAGCTTCTCTTCCTACGGTATCATAAGAAATGGTTTTTATTGCTCCGTTATCAACATAAATTTCGTCCTTATTTACTTTTCCTCTTTGAAATGACAGTATTATCGAATTTTTATGTTTTTTTACGGTATGCGTCATTTTTTCGTCAAGTTCAATTACAATTTCGGTATTATTTTCCTTAGTATAATATCGGACTGCCGAAATATTTGATTTTGAATTTATAATAAGCAAACTGTCCTTTTTTTGAAAAGATATTGAGTTTTCGGAAATATCCTCAAATTCCTTCATTGTAAACATTTCAACGGGAATATATAACTCTTTTTTTATAAAAAGCGTAGGGGTATCCAACTTTTTTATTTTTTTACCGAAGGCAACCTTTTTATCGTTCATAAAAACGGTAACGGATTTATTTTGAAATTTCATTGCAACTTTATTACTTACGGGTTGCCAATCAAGCCGCGCCGAAAAAACAATTTTCATTTCGCTTAAAGCAAAAAATTCAACACCGTGTATTGTGTATGTATTAACACCGTTAAATTGATTTCCGTTTACGATAACATTTGCTTTTTTTGTTTCAATTATCGGTTCATTTGCTGCATGCAAAATAGAACAAAAAGACAGAATAAAAAAGAAGAAAACAAAAAAAGATAAAACAATTTTTCTCATATTTATTTCCAATCTTCTATTCTTCCAATTAGTCCAAATATTCTTTCAAAGATTTGCATCTTGTAGGGTGCCTTAATTTTCTTATTGCTTTTGCTTCTATTTGTCTTACTCTTTCTCTTGTAACGCCGAATTTTTTACCTACTTCCTCAAGTGTTGAAGGATAACCTACACCTATACCGTATCTTAATTTTATTATTTCCGCTTCTCTGGGTGTTAACGTATTTAAAACTTTTTCAAGTTCCAACTGTAACCTGTATTGATGCGTTTTAACTATAGGGTTAGGACTGTTTTGATCTTCTATAAAATCTTCAAGTTTCGAATCTTCTTCTTCCCCCACGGGTGTTGCAAGCGAAACGGGTTCCTGCATCATTTTTAATATCCTTCTTACTCTTTCCTGAGAAATTCTTAAAGATTTTGCATATTCTTCGGTTTTAGGTTCCCTGCCCTGATCCTGTTGAAATTTCTTTTTTACTTTGGTTAATTTTGAAATAAGTTCTTTCATGTGAACGGGAATTCTTATTGTTCTTGCCTGGTCTGCTATTGCTCTGTTAATTGATTGTCTTATCCACCATGTAGCATAAGTTGAAAATTTAAAACCTCTTTTCCATTCAAATTTTTCAACGGCTTTCGACAATCCTAAGTTTCCTTCCTGTATTAAATCGGCAAGTTCCAAACTGCTCATTCCGACATGTTTTTTTGCAATTGAAACAACAAGTCTGAAATTTGCTTCTATCAATTTCATTTTATCTCTATGAATTATTTCTTCCAAGTCCCTTATTTTTTTATCCGTTTCCATAAGTTCTTTCGGAGTTATGGAAAAACCTTCTTTTATATTTGATTGTCTGTTAAGAAGACTTCCCGCATAAGAAACATCATCAGCTGCATTTGCAGGCAGAAAACCCGTTTGTTTTTTAAATGCCGCAGGTTTTATTTTATCGGCAGAAAAATCTTTATATAAAGAAATAAGTTTTGCAGGCGGCATTTTATATTTTCTTTCTATTTTTGCAAGTTCCAAAGTTATTTCATTTAATTTATTTGCGGTTATTTTTATTTTATTTATAAGTCTTTTAATTTTATCCTGATTTAAATTTAAACCTACTACCAAAGAAATTATTTCGGCTCTTAATTCCTGTTCCTTTGTTTTCAATTTTTCTTTTGTTTTTGCCGGTAATCTTCTGTCTTTTAATTTTTCGGCATTTTTAGTAATATTTCTTTCAAGTTGAGCTATTCTTTTTACCGTTTCTTTAACTTTTATCCTCATATTTCTAAGTTGCGCTGATGATTTCCTTCCTCTCGGCATCAATTCCTTAGGTGTCATTTCTTCTTGTTCGATAAGAGTGTCCCAGCTTTTTATTTCCTTAATTATTAACGGTGATTCCAAAACTATATGTGTTAATTTTTTTTCATTTTCTCTTACCCTTTTGGCAAGTTCAACTTCAACTTTTCTTTCCAATAAAGGAACTTTTGCCATCTCTGTTAAGTACATTCTCACGGGATTTAATTCATCATCTTCATCACTGTATTTGACAATAACATCCGAAGTTTCGGGAGTATTTTTATTTTTTTTGGTATTTGTATTTTTATCTATTATTTTAATGCCTGCTTCTTCCAATTTTATAAAAAGAGAATCTATCTTTTCGGAATTCATATCATTGTCATCAATATGTTTGTTTATTTCATCATAAGTAACATAACCTTGTTCTTTACAAACTTTAATTAAATCCTGAAATGTATCTTTCTTTTTTTTGGTCATTTATTTTTCCCCGAACCTTTTATTTTAGCCGCTAACATATTATATTCTTTTATCAATTCTTTATCGGCTTCAATTTTCCCGTCAAGCATAAGTAACACATTAGGTTCTATTTCTTTTCTTCTTTTTTC
>NZ_CACWEU010000060.1:0-15801 GCF_902760015.1 Candidatus Ruminimicrobium bovinum | reverse complement strand
GCATCGCTTATATCGTGAATAAACATATTCATTTTTGACATAGCCCAACTTGAAGCATCTCTTTCTTGCCCGTATATAGCTACATTTTTTACTCCTGCTTTTTTTGCTGTTCTAATTAGGAGCGAAGATGATCCGGCTGTTGGGTCATAGACAGACTGCCCCGCTTTAGGGTTAGCAATTCGTGCCATTAATTCAGCAACTCCCATAGGTGTAAAGAAACTACCGGCTTTTGCACCTGCTTGTTGTGCAAATTGACCTATCATATATTCAAAAGCATCACCTAAAACATCACTTGGAACTTGCCCCTGTTTAACTTCTATTTTTGAAGGTCTTAAGTCTAATGAATTAAAATCTTCCAACAAATTTTTTAATGTTGTTATTTTGTCTTTTTGCTCGCCTAAATTTGCAGTACTGTTAAAATCTACACTTCTAAAAATACCTTGCAAATATTGTTGATTATCGTCTTCTATTCCCCTTAATGCTTCATTTATTTTTACACCGATATCAGATAAGTTTTTTTGAGCATATAAAGAGTCAAAAGAATATTTTTCTTGTAATTTAAATGGTAACCTTTCTTTTGCTCTTTCAAACCTTTCTTTGTTAGGATATTTCTTTTTTAATTCATCTATATTTTCTTTATAAATATCACTTAAATACTTAACAAAAAGCAATGGTAACAAATAATCTTTATATGTCGATGCTCCTATAATTCCCCTAAAAGTATTGGCTCCGTTCCATAAAACTTGTTCTATATCTGTTCTTGTGGTCATTATTTTTCTCCTATTAAATTTTGTAAGAAACTTTTATAAAATTCTTCTTTTTTTTCTATTAAACTCTTATACAATTTTATTTCTTTATTTAATAATTTATAAAACTCTACTATTTCTTTTTGCTTTTCCAAATTTATTACCGGTATATCTATATCGCTAATAGTAGATTGTTTTATTGAATTAACTAACCAAGTATCTTCTTTTTTATATTGTTGCATCTTCTTTGTATTTGAAAATGTATTTAAGAAAATGCTTACATATTCATTAATAACCGGTTCCGACAATATATTACTACTTTTATTATTTCTTAATTTTACAAATTGCGAAGGAACTACAATATTTTCTAAATCTTTTGTAACAACAAAAGATTTTAACGGATTTATTAACCTTACAATAATATCGTTTTCTTTTGTAAGATATTTTTCATCCATTATATTTTCCGTATAAATTTCATTAAAGAAATCTGCACTTATTGTATTATCTTCTAAAAAAGATTTTAAACTTAATACTTTATATTTGCTATAATTAATATTGTTTGATTGTTCAGTAAAATCTACCGCTTTTCTTGAAACTACTAATCCTATTTGAACATCAAATAATTCCGAAAGTTTTATATTTTTCATATATATTTTTCCTTAAAATAATTGTTATTTTTAACTTTTAACAAGATTATTATACTTGATTATTTTGTTTTTGTCAAGTATTTTGTTTAAAAGTGCTTGTTATTTTTGTGTTTTAACATAGTTTTATTGACTCTATTATACCAAAATGCAACATTGTTTTCATAATTATTTTATAAAATTATTACGACAACATCTTGTCGTAACTTGGAAAGAGTTTTTAAGATTTTTGCCGTTTAAGACTTTAAGATTTTGTGTTATCTTATTCTCGGTTACCGAAGAATTTTAGAGATAAAGTTGTTCCGTTAAAAATTCTATCAAATACTATCAATAAAATTAATTAACTCGGAATAATCACCTTTATCGGCAAGTTTTAATGCCAAAACATATTTTTTCTTATATGTTTGTAATCCATTTTAATTTCAATCCGTCTTTTTCTTCTTCCGTTAACGGTGTAGAATTATCATCCGTTTCAAAAATATTCATATTAATCCTCATCCCAAATTTTTGCAGCTTTCTTACTTAACAAATATTCAATCGTATCTTCCAAAATTTCTTTATTGTCAGACAACTGATTTTCTAAACTCATATTATTGTTAACTTTGGTTACTATATTTAATGCTTTTTGTTTAGCTCTGTTATAAATAATATCATTAACATTTTCTCTTGGAACAAGAGCATATACAAAATCGCAATTTAATTCATCTGCAATTTTTTTCATTGTTGACAGCTTTAAATTCTTTTCATTTTTTTCAATAACGGCAAGCCTCGGCTGAGATATTTTTAACTTTTTTGAAAATTGAACTGAAGTCATTCCAAGCAATTCTCTTATGGTTTTTATCCAACCTTGAAGAGGTTTTTCTATTCTAACTTTTTTTAAATTATTAAATTTTTCCTGATAAGATTTAATAAGTTGTTTTTTTATATTCATTTTATAACCTATCTATTATTATTCTTGCTAAATATTATAATATATATATTATATTTGTCAAGTATTTTTATAATAGATATGTTATATTTTATACTCTTTTAATCTTTCTGTTGCCTGGAGATAAGGTTAATTGAAATATTATTTTTAATAAATATATCACAGAATTCCGGCAAAATAAAAAAGAAAAAATCATAAAATTCCTGCATTATTTACTATAAATAATTATACAAATAATTTATTGCTAAAGATAAGACAGTAAGAAGTTTAAGTTTAAAAAGCAATATGAAATTAAAGGAAAGATTATTTAAAAAACAGTTTAATTTTTAAAAAGCATAACCGACGGAAAAAGTATATTTTGAATATTTAAAATCAATTTTATCATCTTTACCGGCTTTACCGTTATTGAAAGAATAAAGAAGTTCAAAAACCATATGGCTTACAACTATACCGAAACCTACACCATAATATAAACCGCCTTCCATATCAACCGATTTTTTTAGAGTATCGTTTGGATTAAGTAAGTTATAACCAACTTGCCCGACAACATAACCGTATTTATAAAGTTCCGTGGGTTTTGACCTTAGCTTAACCGACAAGTATGCGGGGAATATATAAAAATCTCCTTTGTAAAATTTTGCATCCCTGGGATTACAGCCGCCAATACCAAGCCCTACCCCAACGATATTTTTAATATAGTGATGAAATTCCGCAAAAGCACTTATTCCGTTAGGTGCTTTAATTTTATCGTTGCCGGCTTCATAGTCGCCGTTCCAATCATAGCCGACTTTTATAACAAATTCATTTTTCTTTTCTATTATATTTTCATCCAAATCAAGTGTTTCTATTGAATCTTTATTTATTTTTTCATCTTTTTTTATTTCTTTAACATCTTTTCTGTTTATTTTTATTAAATCTTCTCCTTGAACTATATAAACAACATTATCGTCCTGATGATGAATATTTCCTTTATAAGTTGTTCCGTCATTTAAAATTACGGTTTCGGCAAACGTAAAACTAACAAACATAAACGAAACAATAAACACAATAATTGCTTTAAAATTAAGATTTGAAATATTCATATATGGTCCAACTCCCCATAAGTACAAATATTATGCCGGATATTAACTTTAATGGAATTTGCTGAAGATATGTTTTTGCAAAAGTTCCTGCAAGCACAGCAATTGCCGAAGATAATGCAAGTGCTGCAGCAGAAGCAAGAAATATATATAACGGAGCTAATTTTGAATTCGTTGAAAACAATAATGTAGCTATTTGTGTTTTATCGCCAAGTTCCGCAAGTAAAACTGTTAAGAAGACGGCAAAAAAAGCACTCATAAATTACCTTTTAGTTTTCTATTCTTACTTTTACGGTTTTTGATTTAACTGTTGAAAGTTTATCAATTTCTTTTAAAGCTTCATCTATATTTTCACTGTATGCTCTGTGTGTTGTTACTATAATTGAAACTTTTTTATTTTTGTTTCTGTCGTCCTGATATAAACTTGCAATCGATACACCGTGTTGACCTAAAATACCAGATATTTTGGAAAGCACTCCCGGTCTGTCGACTACGGAAAACCTTAAATAATAGTCGCTTTTGCTTTTGCCGTGCGGTAAAAACTTAACAACTTTTTTCTTTGAATAACCGACATTTTGAACAAGCCCTGCCGTTCCGTTTGAAACAAATTTTGATAAATCGATGATGTCGGATACCACAGCCGATGCCGCAGGCAACTGCCCTGCACCTTTACCGTAAAATACTACATCGTCGGAAGCATCACCGGTAATTTTAACGGCATTATATTCATTGTGAACCGTTGCAAAGAAATTATGATGGTCTATTAAACACGGTTCAACCCATAAATCGATACCTTTATCGGTTTTTATTGCAGAACCGATTAATTTAAATACATAACCGAAATCTCTTGTTATTTTAACATCTTCAACATCCAAACGGTCTATACCTTTTACCCTTATATCACTTACTTTTATCCAACTGCCCCAAGCAAGCGAAGATAAAATTGCAAGTTTATTTGCGGTATCGTAACCTTTTACATCTGCGGTCGGATTGGCTTCCGCAAAACCTGCCTGTTGTGCATCTTTTAAAGCGGTGGAATAATCCGTTGCTTCATCTGTCATTTTGCTTAAAATAAAATTCGTAGTTCCGTTTAAAATACCTTTAATACTTTTTATTTCATTACCTGCAAGCCCTTCGTTTAAACCTTGTATTACCGGAATTACACCGCCGACGGAAGCTTCAAAATAAACCATTTTTTTGTTTTCTTGTGCCAACGAAAATATTTCGTCCCAGTATTTTGCAAGAACCGCTTTGTTTGCGGTAACTACATTTTTACCGTGTTTTAAACTTTCTGTAATAACCGTTCTTGCAGGTTCATAACCGCCTATAAGTTCAACCACAATGTCAATTTCGGGGTCTGCTATAACATCGTTAAAATTTTTTACATAGAGTTGAGGTTTATCAATAGGGTTTAAGTCGCAAATTGATTTTACATTTATCTTTACACCTGATTTTGCAAGTGCAATGGCTTTATTTTTTTCCAAAATTTTTACAACACCTTTACCAACTGTGCCGTAACCTACCAAACCGATATTTAAAGTTTTTTTCATAAATTTTTTACCCGTTTTTTGTAAATTTTTTTAATCTTAAAAGTGCATCGTGGAACCGTCTGTCGTGAGTAACCAAAGAAATTCTGACATAACCTTCTCCGTTTGCACCGAAACCCACTCCAGGGGAAACAACAACACCCGTTTCTTTAAGCAACCTTTCGGCTACCGACAAGGAACCTTCCTTTTTTAAATTGTCCGGAAGCCCTGCCCATACATACATTGTTCCTTGTGTTTTTTTTGCATGCCAACCTATTTTATTTAAACCGTCAACCATTTTTATCATTCTTCTTTCATATATTTGTGCCTGCTGACGAACACATTGTTGAGAACCGTTCAACGCGGCAACGGCTGCAAGCTGTATGAAAGTGGAAACACCGTAATCCAAAAACGATTTGAATTTTTCCAAAGGATATATTAATTGTTTTGCTCCGCAACACCAACCTACCCGCCAACCCGCCATATTAAATGTTTTTGAAAAAGAATGAAATTCAACGGCACAATCTTTTGAACCGGGAAATTCAAAAACGGAATTACAAACGGCATCGCCGAAAGTAAGTTCCGAATAAGCATTGTCCGATACCAAAAGAATATTATATTTTTTGCAATATTTTATTGCTTCTTTCCAAAAAGAAGTATCCTTTACAAAAGCTGCAGTCGGATTATTAGGATAATTTAACAACATTATTTTTGCTTTTTTAGCAATACTTACGGGAATTTTTGAAAAATCCGGCAAGTAATCGTTTTCTTCAAGTAACGGCATTGAATGTATTCTTCCGCCTGCAAGAATAACTCCGTTAAAATGTGCGGGATATGCCGGGTCGCAAACCAAAACATAATCGCCAGGATTTAAGTAAGCCATACATAAATGTGCAATACCTTCCTTTGAGCCGATAAGCGCAAGTATTTCACTGTTGAAATCCAAATCAACACCGAACCTTCTGCCCATCCAACCTGCAACGGCTTTCCTGAATTTTGGCATACCTTTTGCCTGCGGATAGCCGTGTGTTCTTGTGTGGTGTTTAACGGTATCGCATAAACAATCTACAATATGGCTTGGTGTCGGCATATCGGGGTTACCGATACTTAAATCTATAACATCAAGTTTTTTTGCATAAGCTTCCAATTTTAATTTATGTATTCTTGTAAATAAATAAGGAGGAAGCGAATCTAATTTTTCCGACGGTTTTAATTTTATCATAAAATTATTGTATTATTTTCCTTAAAGTTGTTGTGGGCTTAAACGAAACTTTTTTTCCTGCAGGAACCGGAATAACATCACCGGTTTTGGGGTTTCTTCCCTGTCTTGCTTTTCTTGCTTTTGCCCTAAAAGAACCTAACCCCGATAAAGAAATAGTTTCTCCTTTTTTTAAATTATCCTGGATAACCTTAACAAGTGCTTTTATTGCCGAATTAACATCGGTTTGGGTCAAACCCGAAATATCCGATACCTGTTTTACAATATCAGGTTTTTTCATAACATCTCCAATAACAAAATATTAAAACTCATTGAAAATATAATAAAAATCAATAAAAAAGTCAATAACAAATATAAAAATTTGACTTTTGTCGTTTTTAACTATATAATTGGCTGGCGGAAATATTGCCGTATAATTTTTGCGGATTAATTTAAAATCTTCAAAAATTGTGAAGTAATTTTGAGGAGAACAATATGGATTTTTTTGAAAAATATAAAAAAGAATTATCGCAATACGACAGGATGGAAAAAGATTTTATTGATGACGATTTAATTTGGCAACAATTAAATGCGGCGGAAAATCCTACAAAACAGCAAGTAAGAACAGTTTTACAAAAAGCAGATAACTGTGTCCGTTTGGAACCTGAAGAAACAGCAATTTTAATACAAAATAAAGACCCCGAAACAATTGAAGAAATGTATCAGCTTGCATACAAACTTAAACACGAAGTTTATGCGGACCGGCTTGTTTTGTTTGCTCCGTTATATTGCAGCGACGAATGTGCAAACAAATGCAAATATTGCGGATTCAGATGTGATAACGGTGTAATGAAAAGAAAAACTTTAACTCAAGCCGAAGTTGCCGAAGAAGTTAAGGTTATGATAAACGAAGGTCAAAAAAGAACAGTTCTTGTTTACGGAGAATCACCTAATACAACAGTTGATTATATGGTTGATACGATAAGAACGGTTTATTCTACAAAAACGGATAAAGGTGCAATAAGAAGGGCAAACATTAATGCCGCTCCGTTATCGGTGGAAGAATATAAAAAGTTAAAGAAAGAAGGAATAGGAACTATACAGGTTTTCCAGGAAACTTATCACCACGAAACTTATAAGTATATGCATCCGCAGGATACAATAAAAGGGCATTACAGATGGAGACTTTATTGTATGGACAGGGCATATCAGGCAGGTTGCGATGATATGGGGCTTGGTGTGTTATTCGGTTTATATGATTGGCGGTTTGAAGTTATGGGGCTTTTATACCACACAATACATTTGGAAAAAACATTCAACGGTGTAGGTCCGCACACAATTTCTTTCCCGAGGGTAACACTTGCAAACTCTACTCCGTTAAGCCGACACTTAAAATATAAAGTAAGTGATGAAGATTTTAAAAAATTAGTTGCAATAATAAGGTTATCGGTTCCGTATACCGGAATGATATGCACCGCAAGAGAACCTAAAGCAATAAGAGACCAAGTTATAAAACTCGGTGTATCTCAAATGGATGCCGGAACAAGAATCGGCGTAGGCGCTTATACAAAATCAAAAACCGCAAACCAATTAAAAGATGCCGAACAATTTACAATTAACGATGAAATTTCATTGGACAGTTGCTTAAAATCCATTTGCGAAATCGGCGAAATACCGTCTTTCTGCACTGCTTGTTACAGAGCAGGCAGAACCGGTGAAGAGTTTATGAAATATGCAAAAACTCAGTTTATACATAATTTCTGTATGCCAAATGCCATCCTTACTTTTAAAGAATATATTGTAGATTATGCCTCAAAAGAAACTGCCGAAATAGGCAACAAAGTTATAGAAAAGTATTTAAAACAACTTGAAGGAACAGAGTATTACAATAAAATTATTGACGGGCTAAAACAAATTGAAAACGGTAAAAGAGACGTTAGATTTTAAAATAGAAATAAGGTTACTGTTTTTGTAAATTACCGTTTGTTACATCCATAACAAATGCTTCAATATTATGTTTCGGATAAATATCTTTTAATACCGATAAATATTTATCAATTTGTTTTTTTATATTTTCATTGTCATAAATTGATGTTTTAAAATCTATCAGTTTTATATTTTTATCATTAATTATAAGTTTATCAATTCTTATTGTATTGCCGAATTTATCTGCAAATTCTTTTTCGTTATAAACTGTTCCGGTTTCGGAAAATAAATCCGTTATGTCTTTTTTTGAAAATAAATTTACAAGAATGTTTTTAAGCCGGTCCGAATTTTGTGCGGGATATTTTAATTTTGTAAGTTTTAAACAATTTTCAATTGTTGTATTTATGTTGTTTTTATCAAATTTATTTATTGTTGATAATGCATAATGAATAATTAAACCTTTTAATAATAATTCGTTTCTGTTTTTATTATATATTTCTACGGCACTGTCGGATAATACCGGCACTATATCGTTTAATTGTGTCGGTTTTATTTGCAATGTAGCATCTGTAGTTTTTGTATCATTAGGCAAATATTTTACATGCTGCCCGGCATTACGTAAATTTTCGGGTATTAATAAACTTATTATCGGTTTTGTTTTTGAATTTTCTTTTTCGGCAATTAAGGCATAAAATTCACAAACCGCTCTTGTTAATGCAACATAGGTTATATTTAATTCGTCGGACAAAAGTTTTAAGAATTTTGAATTGTATAAATTTTTTAGTTTTTTACTGAATTGTAAATAATTTTTTGTAAAATAAAAAAAGGTATTATCTTTTATATACGGATTATCAACATCAAAATCTAAATACAAAAACGGCATTATTACCACGTTAAATTGTAATCCTTTAGCTTTGTGAATAGTCATAATTTTAACTGCATTTGATGACGGAACTTTAACGGAAAAATTATTGTCTTTAAAATTATCGTCAAAATTTTGATAATAATTTATAAAATTTTGTAATCCGTATTGTTTGGTTTCAAATTCATTTATAAGTTCCAAAAATTTTAAAATTGCATTAGCTTCTTCCGGAAAATTCGCTATAATATTGAATTTTGATATTAAAGATATTGTAAGTTCGTAAACGGCAACAAAGCCGGTTAAATTGAAAAAATTTTCAATGCAGTCATTCCATATATCCGAAAATTGTTCTCTGAATATCGTGTATAAAGTTTTCCTGTTTCTGTTTTGTTCAAAAAAATTCGTTATAACTTCTTTGTTTATTTTTGTTTGCTTTAAAAATATGGAACTTGTAATAAAACAGTAAAAAGATATATCATCCATCGGGTTATTTAGAAATTTTAATATTGAAAATAATTCCTTAATTAGAGAATTGTTGATAATATTTAATGTTTCATAAGATTGTATATTGATATTTTTTTCAAGTAACCAACGACTTATTTTTGAAATTTCATCGTTGCTTCTGCACAAAATAGTTATGTCTTTATATTCAAATCCGGTTTTTAACGAATTTAAAGTGTCGTATAAATATTGTTTTGTTTTTTCGTCTTTATCATCGTTGTCATAAAATTGAACGGTTGAAATTTTTAAATATCCGTCTTTGTTTTTTTGTTCTGAAATTTTTTGCTTTGATGCCGAAAAAGTATCCGATATATATTTGTATTCACATTCTTTAATATCTTCTTTTTTTTGTTTCAATAATTCTTTTATAAAATTGTTAATATTTTCTTGGCTGAAAACCGAATTGTTAAATTCAACAATTGCTTTATAACTTCTGTAATTTGTGTCTAAAATTTTTCTTGTTGCGGTATAATTTAATTCCTTTAACGGTAAATCGAAAATTGCCGAATCTCCTCCTCTGAAACCGTAGATAGCTTGCTTTTTGTCACCTACATAAAAAAATGAACCGTCTTGAGACAAACTTTCCTGTGCCAACAATTTTAAAGTTTGCCATTGTATGCTGTTTGTGTCCTGAAATTCATCTATTAAAATATCTTTAAAATAATTTGACAGCCGGCAATAAATATTTGTTATTACCGAATGCGAATCTTCATTGAAAATATTTAAAATTTTTTTATTTATATCCTGCAGAAAAATAACGGAATCAAGTTTTGTTTTTTTGTTAAGTTCAAGCAAAATATATTTAAACATTTTAATATAAATGCTATAGCGATGTTGTGCTTTAAGTTCAAAAAAATCGGTTAATATTTTTTTTGATTTTTCAAATAAATCGTCCAATAACGGATTTTTGCCGTCGTTTTTTGAATAAGGAAATTCTTCTTTTGTAAATAACGAGGATATACTCGGTTTGCTTAGTAAATAATTTTTATTCGGCAATATGTTTTTTTTGATACCGTCCAACATATTTTTGTTTATATTATTAAATTCTTTTATTTCCGACATTTCCAAACAGCATTTATAAAAATCATCATTGTATTGCAACAATGTTTTTGTATAGTCCGTATTTTCAAAAGAATCTTTAAATGAAATGCTTTTGTCATTTTCTTTATATAATGTTTTAAATTCTTTTATAATATTACCTTTTATATCCCAGGAAGAATGTTTATCAAGCAGAAATTGGTTAAAAAAAGTATTTAATATATTTTCTAAGTTTTTATCTTTTAAAAAATTATCCAAAAAAGCATCTACGGCAAAATCTACATATTTTTTATGTTCTTTTAAAATTTCATAATTTGGAGAAAAACCCATCTGTAAAGCTGATGATTTTATTATTAAATTTATAAAACTATCAATTGTTTTTACGTTGAAATTATCAAAATTTTCAAAAATATCCGCCATAACGGCATTGGAATTTGAAACAATATTTTGTTTCGGAACGGTTAGTTCGTCCAATAAATTGCCGGTATCTTGTTTTAATGAAATTTTTTTAAGATAATCTATTATCCTTTCTTTCATTTCAATGCTTGTTTTATTTGTGAATGTTAAAGCAAGAATATTTTTTAACGGAGTGTTTTTTACGCCCGGTTTAAAATTTAAAACAAGCGTAATATATCTTTTGGCTAAATTATGTGTTTTACCGGAACCTGCAGAAGCTTCAAGTATAATAAATTTTTCTGTCGTTGTCGTTTCCATACCTCCATACTTCCATATATCCATACCTCAAAAATCACGGAGTGATTTTTGCATTTCTCTTTCAATATCTTTTTTCTTTAAAAGTTCTTTTTTGTCGTAGGTTGTTTTTCCTTTGGCAAGCCCTATCGAAAGTTTTATTTTGCCGTATTTGCTTACATATAATTCCAAAGGAACTATCGTAAGTCCCTTCTCTTTTACTTTTGAAGCAAGTTTTACAATTTCTTTTTTATGCAACAATAATTTCCTTAATCTTTTGGCATTATAATCTTGAATATGTGTTGAAATTTGGCTGTAAGGTGCAATGTAGGCATTTTCCAAAAAAGCTTCACCGTTTGTAATTCTAACCAAGGAATCGGTTAAACTTACATTATGTAACCTTGCCGATTTTACCTCGTAACCGGACAAAACTATACCTGTTTCATAATCTTCAAGTATATGGTAATTATGAAGTGCTTTTTTATTTGTAAATATAGTAGTTCTTTCTTTTTTTATATCAGCCATATTTACAAATTATACATAAAAAAAATTTATTTGAAAATTGAATATTATTTATTGTAAAATATCTTCTATTATTAAAAAAAACGAAAATCATGGAAAAAATAATAATAGAAATTTTAGGTTATATTTCCGCAACAATTACTACAATAGCATTTCTGCCTCAAATTATAAAAACCGTAAAAACAAAATCCGCAAAAGATGTTTCAATGGGGATGTTTGTTTTATTTACCGTCGGTGTGTTTTTATGGGTTGTATACGGTTTTTTAACGTGGACAATGCCTGTTTTGATAGCAAACATAGTTATATTCTGTTTGGCATTAACACAAATTATATTAAAAATAAAATATGATAAATTAGAAAATAAAGGATAAAAAAATGAAGTATATTTTTATGACGGGCGGTGTTGTAAGTTCTTTAGGTAAAGGTATAACCGGTGCAAGCATAGGCAAACTTTTGCAGTTACACGGATATAAAGTAAATATGATAAAAATGGACCCTTACATAAATGTTGACCCCGGAACGATGAATCCTTTTCAGCACGGTGAAGTTTATGTAACTGCCGACGGTGCAGAGGCCGATTTGGATTTGGGAACTTATGAAAGGTTTCTTGATATAGTAACAAAAAAAGCAAACACAAACACCGCAGGTGATATTTACCAAACTGTTATAAATAGAGAAAGAAAAGGCGAATATAACGGCGGAACGGTTCAGGTAATTCCGCACATTACAAACGAAATAAAAAAAAGGTTTGTCGCTTTTGATAAACAGGCCGATATAACAATTATAGAAATAGGCGGAACAATAGGCGATATTGAAGGGCTTCCTTTTATTGAAGCCACAAGGCAGTTTATGCTTGAACAGAAAAGAGAAGATGTAATGAGTATTCATTTAACATTTGTCCCGTATATTGAAGGTGCAAAAGAACTTAAAACAAAACCTACACAGCATTCGGTAAATAAATTAAGAGAAGTCGGTATAATTCCCGATATGATTATCTGCAGAACTCAATACCCGATAAACGATTCCATGAAAGGTAAAATTTCATTGTTCTGTAATGTCCCCAAAGATGCCGTAGTTGAAGCAAGAACATGCTCTTCAATTTACCATATTCCGGAATCTTTGCACGAGCAGGGTGTTGATGCAATAGTTTTAAAAAGATTGAATTTAAAAAGTAAAATAAAATTCAGCAACAAGTGGTTTAAATATGTTAAACAGGATAAAACAAATTATAAAACCGTAAAAATAGGTGTTATAGGAAAATATGCCGATTTAAAAGATGCTTATAAATCCATAGATGAATCATTAAAAATATCGGCTATGGAAGCAAAAGTTAATGTTGATGTTCAATATATTTCTTCGGAAGATAAAAATTTAATAAAAAAATTAAAAACTTTAGACGGAATACTTGTTCCCGGTGGTTTCGGTATGAGGGGAATTGAGGGTAAAATTTCGGCAATAAAATTTGCAAGGGAAAATAAAATTCCGTTTTTCGGAATATGTTTGGGAATGCAGTGTTGTGTAATTGAAGCGGCAAGGCATTTGTTAAAATTTAAAAATGCAAATTCTACAGAAATCGACCCTAAAACCATATACCCGGTAATAGAAATGCTTGAAGAACAAAAAGATGTTAAATATTTGGGCGGAACGATGCGGCTTGGTAATTACGAATCAAATTTGGTTAAAGGTTCTTTGGCACATAAACTTTACAAAAAAGATACTATAGTTGAAAGACATAGACACAGATATGAAATGAACCCGAAATATATTGAAATGTTTAAAAAAGCCGGGTTTGATGTTTCCGGTTATCATAAAGGAGTTTTACCGGAAATTGTTGAAATAAAAAATCATCCGTTTTATATAGCCGTTCAATTTCATCCGGAATTCGGTGCAAGGCCTGCAAAACCGCATCCGTTATTTCAAGGTTTTGTTTTAGCCGCCAAAAACAGAAAATAATTATGGCTTTATCAAGCGAGCAACTTGAACATTATTCAAGAAACATATTATTAAAACAAGTCGGCATAAAAGGGCAGGAAAAACTTTTAGCATCCAAGGTTCTTGTCATCGGTGCCGGCGGGCTCGGTTCACCCGCAATAATGTATTTGGCTGTTGCCGGTGTGGGAACAATAGGTATTGCCGATAAAGATGCGGTTGAACTTTCAAACCTTAACCGTCAAATAATTCATAATAAAAATAAAATAGGAACACAAAAAACGGAATCCGCAAAAAGAACAATAAACAAATTGAATCCCGATATAAAAGTAAATATTTACGACGGAATTATATCCGAAGAAAATATTACGGATTTAATTTTAAAGTATGATTTTATTATAGATGCAACCGATAATTTCGAAACAAAATTTTTAATAAATGATGCTTGCATAAAAGTAAAAAAACCGTTTTCACATGCGGGGGTTGTAGGTTTTCAAGGACAACTTATGACTTATGTTCCGAATAAAAGTTGTTGTTACAGGTGTGTATTTAAAGAACCTCCTCCAAAAGATTGTGTTGTCTCTTGTTCCGATGTCGGTATATTGGGCTCTGTTGCAGGTGTTATCGGAACTTTACAGGCAACCGAAGCCGTAAAATATATTTTAGGTATTGGGGAACTTCTTACGGGATATTTGCTTACATATAATGCATTAACTATGGAATTTAGAAAAATTAAATTACCCGAGCCGGATAAAAATTGCAAATGCAGTTTTTAGTTTGCTGATTATATTTTTAAATTTTTTGTTAATTTCAGTTAAGCTGTTTTAGTTTTTGAATATCTTTTCCGGACGGGTTTTGGAATATTGACAGTTCAAATTCATCTATTACCGATAATAAATGGTCAAAAATATCTGCCTGATAACTTTCATATACCAACCAATCGGCAGTATTTGTAAAACAATAAACCTCAAGCGGAATACCGTTGGGTGTAGGGTCAAGTTGGCGGACAAATGCGGAAAAATTTAAGTTTATAAAAGCCCTTGTTCTTATGTATTGTTGGCAATATATTCTGAATAAACCTATATTTGTTAAATATCTTCCGTTATACATTGTGGCAGTTATGTTATGCATTTTGTTATATTCGGAGATTTCTTTTTCTTTACTGTCAATATAATCTTTTAATAATTCAAATTTTTGAAATTTCTTAAGCATTTTCTCATCTAAAAATTTTATGCTTTGCATATCTATGTAAAAACTTCTTTTAATTCTTCTGGCTCCCGCTTTTTGCATTTCCCGCCAGTTTTGAAACGATTTTGATATTAAATCGTAAGCGGGAATTGTAACTATTTTATTGTCCCAATTTTTTACATAAACGGTTGTCAGTGAAATATCGGTAACATTTCCGTCGGCTCCGTAAGAAGGCATTTCTATCCAGTCGCCGAGCCGAACCATTTTGTTCATTGACAATTGCCAACCGGCAGTAAGCCCGACGATAGTATCTTTAAATACTATCATAAGAACGGATGCCATTATTCCCAAGGAGGAAATAAAATATGTAGGTTGTTTGCCTATACTGTAAGCAAAAATAATTAAAAAACCGAAAAAATTAATAAATATTTTAATGAATTGAACAAATCCTTTTATGGGAATATCGTTTTTTGAATCGTGAATTATTCTTGTAACCGTTAATGCTTTATTAACAATAACCAAAATACATAATAAAAAGTAAATATTAATTATTTTATTTGCAAGGTGTTTTATTTCGGCATATTCTTCGATAGGGAACACAAAACCGGCAATAATATTTGCAATAAAACCTGCAATAATATAACCGATTACGGCAAAAACATTTGCTTCTTTTAATGCATAATTCCAAATTCTTTTTAGTTTAAAAAGTTTGCTGTCTAAAAGTTTTTTTGAGAGATATGTCGATAAATACCATGTTAAATACAAAAATAAAACAAGAAACAATAATGTTGTTATCATTGCTATAGGTTCAACATAGTTGTTCGGAACCCCGAAATTTGTTAATAATAATTTTACATAACGCATAACCGATATTATAATATAAAAAAATTTGATTGTAAATTTTTTATTTGGTAAAATTCTTATAATTTGTGAATATTTTGATGATAAATTTATAATGAGGTGGCAAAATGAGTTGTATGTGTTCGGAAGAAGTAAAAAAAATGTGCCCTGTAACAAAAGGTGC
>NZ_CACWEU010000059.1:0-5255 GCF_902760015.1 Candidatus Ruminimicrobium bovinum | reverse complement strand
AAATTATCTATAGCAGTCAGTATTTTTGTTGATATTTCTTTCTCATTTTGTAAGCCCCATAAGTTTCTTTTCGCATTTGTATGAGCTGTTTCATATTGAGCATCAGATTCATCTAATAATTTATCTATTCCATCATTATATGCAGGATTACCTATTACTTTATATAGATATTGCCTAACACTTTCTTTACACATATAACTTACAATTTCTCTTGGAGTATAATATGCTCCTTTTGCCTTTCGTGCAGATTCTCCTGTATCGGCATCAAGAGTAGCAAGTAAATTTTCTAACACTTTACCTAACATTTCTGGGTCAACAGCTACTTGTTCATATTCTGGAGTTGATTCATCGGTAGTAAAATTAAACTTTTCAAAATGTTCATACAATCTACAAAACCAACCATCTGGAAATTTTATAGTTTCTTCGAACCAATCATTTATATGAATATCAAAGAGTCCACCATTTAAATACTGAGTTTTTTTATCTGTAGTTGTTCTATCTTGTATCTGGGTATTTAAAGTTTCAAAAAACAATGGCTTTAATTTATTTTGATAATAATTTGTAGAGTCTTCTTCTATTTTAAAATAATTTTCAGATTCATTAATTAAATCTTTTTTCCTTAAAAACCATATAAACAAAAGTCTTCCTATAAGACGATTAGCAAACATTTTTGAATCTTGTTTATCTTTAGTTTTGGATAAGAAATTAAAAAGTTCCGTAAATAATCCAGCAACACCTTCAAAGAATTTTTTATTTACTTCTTTTAATGCAAAACTATCCCATAATATTTTATGTATTACTTCTTGGGATGATTCCTTACCTACTCCATATATGGAATTTAGTATATCTATTTGAGTGTTATTAAGATGATGTGATAATTCTAATACTCTAAGATTTCCATTATTTGATAAAACTATAAGCAAACTTTTTAAATCGTTTGTAAAAAAGAAATCTATACCTACTTTATAATCTTTAGAATTTCTTGTGCTATCATTATCTTCCCAATTAGGAGTAAGCATAACACCTGCACTGATTCTTGCTTTTGTCGATGTTTCGTTAAGCCAATAAAATTTAGATTCAAACAATTTATCTTTTTCATCAAAATGAACTATAGCTACTTTGTCTTGCGGGTAATGCGGGTGTTTATTGAACCATGTTTCAATTTCTGATTTTGGAAATGAACTGTTTTGTTATCAATCAAAATATCTTCAGATGATTTTAACTCAATACTATCGTCTAATACTAATATAAATTGATTTGCTAAATCTATTGCATATTTTAAAGATTTTAATTTATCGTTTTCATTATATAATAAATTTAATAACTCATTTATTTTAGGAAAAGTATTAATGTTTGAAGGCATAATATAATACTCCTATCGTATCTGTTATTTGTTTTTCTTCAATTTGTGAATTACAAATTTCATTGAACAATATATCAAATTCTTTATAAGTAGATAAAGATACTGTATTTTTTTCTTTAATTTCATTATTAACTTTTCTTAAAATCTGTGTTATTTTTGTAACTTGTGCAGAGTTTTGTATTCCCTTTGACAATTCATGTTGTAATGAAATATTCGGATAAAATTGTTGTAAAGCGATAATAGCTTTTAGTTGACTCGGTGTAAAATTATATATATTTGGCTTTTCTGCTTTATCCTTTGTTACTTTTTTTGCTAATCTGGAGATTAAATATCTTTGTAATTTAATATTATCAATGTGTTTTGTATTATTATCTGAAGTAGTTTTTATAATACCTAAAGATTCTTCTCTTTCCATAGAGAATGCTTGATTTTGCTCGTTAATTCCCGCAAAAAAGAGTTCATTTATTTCTTTATTAGTTATTGAAGTTTTTCCTAAAGTTCTAATTAATGCTAAAGAAAAAATATCTTTTGCTTTTGTTTTATTTTCATCTGGTAAATAATTCCATTTTTCTAAAGGGATTTTTTGTATATATTTGATATATTTTTTGTTGTTTTCATTGTCTTTTAAAAATTTTCTAAGGTCAAAAACATAATTGTTTGTCCATGAAAGAATATCGTTTTGCTCTTCTAATTCCGACATAACTGATTTTACTTTATCAAAATCTGTGCTATAAATTTGTTCTATAAATTCTATAGGATTTATTTTTTCACCTAATACAGACTGGTCTGTTCCAACAGTATGTTTTATAGTATCAATCTTTTTTTCTAATCTTCTAACAAGATTAAGATATAGTTCCAAATTTTTTATAGGTTTCATATTCGCTATAAAAACTTCTTCAAATTCTGACCCTAAACGATTTATTCTTCCATTTCTTTGAATCATTCTAACAGGATTCCAATGCAAATCATAATTAACTAATACTGCTGAATCTTGTAAATTTTGACCTTCAGATAGAACATCTGTAGCAAATAAATAATTGATTTCTTTTTCTCCTGGTTTAAGGTTGTATTTTTTTGATTTAGGAGAAAATTTATTAACGACATCATTAAAATGGGCTGTTTGTCCAGATATAAAGCCAGATTCTTCATTAAAATTTGGTATTTCATTCTTCAATAAATTGGGCAAACTATCTTTTAAATAATTTATTGTATCTGCAAAAAAGCTGAAAACTAAAACTTTTTTTCCGAATTTATTATTGTCTATTGCCTTCAACAATTTAACAAATTTCAATAATTTACCATTATTTTTAGGAGTTGATAATTCTGTTAGGAGTTTCTTTAAAACTTCTATTATTTTAATATCTCTCTTTACATCTTTTTTCATAGCTTTTAGGTTATAGATATTTGCATCCGCTTCTTTCTTCTCTACACCTTTTTTCATATCTTCATTATCTGAATCATAATTTTCCCAATCTTCAAATGCTTTCTCTATATCATCACCATAAAAATTTTCTAATAAAGAAATATCTTTTAAAGAAACAATATATCCTTTTTGTAACCAGTCGTAAAATTTATTTAAATATCTTTCGTAATTTAAAATACTTTGTAATAATGCTTTTGAACTGGATTCCAATCTCTTAAGCCATGTTATATGCAAAATATTATGAACTGCTAATTGAGTTCTAATTCTAAAAATATCTTCACTTTTCTTAATAGACAATAATTCTGATATTTCTTTTATAGATTTTCCGTATATTTGATTTTGGTAGATTTCAGGTCTATATGGAACAAATCCTAACAAGTTTACTATTTGAAATATGTTAGTAATTATATCTTTAATTTCATTGTCGGATAACAATGTTTTTTCACTTTCTGGAATTCTATTAAAAATTTCTAAATTAGCTGTTTCATCAAAAGGACTTATTTCTATATAATCTTCAGTATTTGTGGATTGTTTTATAAAATCTAACGGATGTGAAGATTGTTGTGTTATTTCAGAAAAGGCATCTAAATTTATTTTTTTAGGATTAATATTTTCAAATACATTTAAATTTTCAGTTATTTTCGTAGAGATTAAATTTGTTATATCTTCAGAATATTCATATTCTATTGATTTAACTGAACTTTGTGGAAATACTTTTTTATTTCCATCATTTGATATAATTCCACCTTCGTTTTCAACACCTTGTCTTGTTGACCTAACCAAATAATAAGATACTCCTTGTGCTACTGTCTTTTGAATATCTTCCCAATCTTCTTGTAATATTTTATTTCCTTTTTTTTCTGCTTTATTTATCCTGCTTTGTATTATCTTTAGTGATTCGAAAAAATCAATATATATTATTTTATCTCTGTTTTCTTTATATTCAACTAATACTGATTTTAATGCTCCTTTGGAAGCAAGTTGTATCTGATTGGCTAAATCCATAAGACCATTATTTACTGGAGTAGCCGTTAAAAGTAATACTTTTGAATCTTTGTTTAATTGTAACCATTCAAGAATTTTTTTATATCTCTCACTACCTTTATTTCTTAAATTATGAGCCTCATCTATAACAAATAAATCTACAGGCCTTATCCATGGCTTTTTATTCCACTCAATCATTTCTTCTATTTTATTAACATCTTGCTGAGATACTAATTTATATTCAACACCTTCTGTTAATTTAAAATGTTCTCCTAAATCTTGCTCCCATTGTTGTTTTAAAGAAGCTGGAACTATAACTATTATTCTTTTAGCACCTTTTTCAACATAAGTTTTTATTACTGCTCCTGCTGTTATAGTTTTACCCAATCCAACTGAATCGGATAACATAGCAAGTCCCATTCTTTCCAATTTAGAAAGCAATAAACAAGCATTTCTGTTCTGAAAAGAATATAAAACATCATTTATATCTTGTTTGAGAATTTGTTTTTGTTCTAATTCTTCTGGGAACAATTCCATCAATGTTTTTATATACACATCATAACAACCAAATGTTAAATCTCCAACAGGACTATTTCTTAATATTTTTGTAAAATCACCAGTCCAATCTATAGCTTCAGGAGATTTCCATAATTCGTCAAACCAACTTAAATGTCCATGACCTTGATTGTCTGCTTGAGGTTGAAAAGTAACAATTCTATAATCATCTTCAAATGTATTTAGTTCTGCATTATTTGTCAATCCAGCTTTTGTGAAATTGCTTGAACCTACAATACCTACTGCATTAGAAGATTCTTTATTACCAAAAATATAAGTTTTAGCATGTAAAAATGGTTTTCTAAAAACTTTTACTTTCAATATTTCTTTATCTAATAAATCTGCTATTATTTTTGATGTTTGTCTTAATTGAGATATGTAAGATTCGTCTTTTATTTTAGTTGGGGTTTCTGCTAAATCAAAACTTATATCATCGTCTGGAAATAAATTTTCCTGTATGTTATATGCTTTTTGATTATATTTTGATAAAGGTTCTTTACCTATTAAAAGTCTTATTGATTTATAATCCTTTATCTGCTCTATTATTTCTAATGTTCCTTCTAAATCCCAATAACCTGTAGCAACACTTAAAAATTTATGATTTGGAGCTACACTTCTTAGAACATTTGCTAAAAATATTCTTTTGTTATCTATGAGTTTAAATTCGGACATTGTTTATTCCCTTTATAAGATTTTTAGTATTTTACTAAATTTAACCGATATTTACTATAAAATATCTTATAAAAATATTCCGACAAGGGGTTGTCGGATTTTGGTGTTTATTTTGTTGTTGTCGTTGGGTTACAATCAAAGAATTTCCGAAGTTTGCCACTTTATTGAACAAAAAAAGACATCAAAAAGTAATTTTTCCGACGGTGAAAATTTTTTTTGATGTCTAAAAATGTCATAATATTTATATGACTACATTTT